>JBKJTX010000306.1:0-4071 GCA_046590315.1 Ramlibacter sp.
GCCCGAGATCAAGATCGACGATTTCGCGAAGATCGACCTGCGCATCGCGAAGATCGAGAACTGCGAAGCCGTCGAGGGCTCGACCAAGCTGCTGCGCCTGACGCTCGATGTCGGCGAGGGCACCGACCCGCAGGGGCGCCCCATCCATCGCAACGTGTTCAGCGGCATCGCCTCGGCCTACAAACCGGAAGACCTGGTCGGCAAGCTCACCGTGATGGTCGCGAACCTCGCGCCGCGCAAGATGAAATTCGGCGTCAGCGAAGGCATGGTGCTGGCGGCGAGCCACGGGGATGAAAAGACGAACCCCGGTATCCATGTGCTCGAACCGACGGCCGGCGCGCGGCCGGGGATGCGGGTCAGGTAATTTCGCTGGCTCTGCGAAGCACCCATTCTGCAAACATCTCCGCCGCAACGTGCGCGCCCTGCGCGCGCCTGCGGCACAGGTAGTAGCCCCGCCCGGTAGCGGCCGATCCGGGCACGGGCATCACGAGCCGCCCCGACGCCAAGTCGTCCTCGACCATGCACTTTTGCACCACGGCCACCCCCATGCCGGCGCGGGCAGCCTCGATCAAATTCATCACCAGGTCGAAGCCGGCGCCTCTCCACTTGGCAGGCAGCTCGATGTCAAGCGCCTGCGCCCACAGCGTCCAGTTGTCGGGAAAATTCGAGTGATAAAGCAGGGGTCGCGCCACCAGCTCGCGCGCGGTGCGCACTCCTTTGCCCAGCTTCGGCGAGCAAACCGCGACGATGTCACCGCCAATCAGATACTGCGCCGCAATCTGACGCGGCCAGCGGTATTCGGCGCTGGGCTTGGTGTCGATCCACAGATCGACGTCGTCGCGCGTGAAATTCTCGTCGTGGTGGTACTGGCGCATCTCGATCTCGACTTCGGGATGCCGCGTCTGGAAATCAGCGAGCCGTGGCATCAACCAGATCGAGCCCAGGCTGGTGATCACTGCGAGCCGCAGCCGTGTCCGGTCCGGCCTGCGCCGCAGCTTCGACGCCGCCACTTCCAGCGCCGCCACCGGCTTCTCGACCAGCTTGCGCAACTCTGTACCGGCCGGCGTGAGCGTCACTCCCGTTGCGGAGCGCTGCAGGACGTCGCGGCCCAACTCCGCCTCGAGCCTCAGCACCGCGCGGCTGACGGCCGCCTGCGTCACGCACAACTCGTCGGCTGCCTTCCGAAAGCTCCCGGTGCGCGCCACGGCCAGGAAGGCATGCAGTTCGACCAACGAAGGGCTTTGGATGGGCACGACGGAATTACATCATGTCATCACCCCTGACCCAAATGTCGTTTGCCCGCATCGGGCCTCGGCCCTAACCTGTCGTCATTCCCACCGCTGGAGATTTTTTCGCATGACCACTCGCCGACATTTCCTGCACGCAAGCGCCGCCGGAGCGGCTTCCGTCGCTGTGCCCGCGCTCGCGCAGTCCGCGTGGCCGCAAAAGCCGATCACGCTGGTCGATCCTTTCCCTGCCGGTTCCAACACCGACTACTTTTCGCGCGCACTGGCCGACCGGATGGGCCCGCTGCTCGGCACGCAGGTGATCGTCGAGAACAAGGCGGGCGCAGGTGGCATCGTGGGTGCGGGTTATGTCGCCAACGCGAAGGCCGATGGGTACACGCTGGGACTCGCGTCGGTCAGCACCCTGTGCGCCGGGCCGGCCGTGCATCCTGCGACCAGCGTGCGATACGACCCGCTCAAGGACTTCACCCACCTCACCAAGTTGGTGACCGTGCCGAGCCTGCTTGTCACCAGCCTGAAGCTGCCGGTGCGGGACTTCAAGGAACTGCTCGCGCTGGCCAAGAAGGATCCAGGGCGCGTCAGCTGCGGCGTGCCCGGCGCAGGATCTGCCGGCCATGTCTTGCTTGAATACCTGATGATGCTGACCGGCGTTCGCTTCCTGACCGTGCCCTACAAATCCGGTGGGCCCATGCTCACCGACCTCATCTCCGGCCAACTCGACGTGATGAGCGACAACATCCCCACGGTGCTGCCGCACGTGAAGAATGGCACGGTGCGCGCGATTGCCGTGCGCGATGTCCGCCGGCTCGCCGTGCTGCCGGATGTTCCAACCTATGCCGAACTCGGCCTGGCCGAGGTGTCGCAGCCTCTGTGGTTCGGTCTGGTCGCGCCCGCCCGCCTGCCGCCCCCGATCGCCGACCGCATCCGCGCTGCTGCGCACAAGGCGATCGTGGACAAGACCTTTATCGACCGGGCGCTTGCCGTTTCTGCGTCTGTGAGCCCCAGCTCGGGCCCAGAGTTCGCGGCCGATGCCGCCAAACTGCTTGCGAAGCTGCAGCACGTGGTGAAAACTGCGGGCATCCGTGCCGAATGACGGCCAGCGATCCCGTGATCGTCGTGAGGCCGCCGGCGGGCGCGCCCGCGAGTCCGCTGGTGTGCGACTCGCCGCACAGCGGCACGCGCTACCCGACGGACTTTGGCCACGCCGTCGACCTCCCGGCGCTGCGGCGCAGTGAGGACACGCATGTGGACGCGCTGTGGGAGAGCGTGCCACGGTCAGGCGGCACGTTGATCTGCGCGACCTTTCCGCGCAGCTACATCGACGCCAACCGCGAAGAAACCGACCTCGATGTCGCCATGATCGAAGGGACGTGGCCGCACCCGGTTCGCCCGACGCCCCGCACGCTGGCGTTGGGCAGCGGTCTCGTCTGGCGCGACACGCCCGAGCACCTTTCCATCTATCAGCGCCGATTGAGCACGACGCAATTGGCGCACCGCATCGAGGGCTATTGGCGGCCCTATCGCAATGCCCTGCTGCGTGAACTCACGCGCATACACGATGGCTGGGGCGCCTGGTGGCATCTCAACCTGCACTCGATGCCGAGCAACGCCTACGAGCGACTTGGCCTGCCGCCGGGAAAGCCTCTGGCAGATGTGGTGCTGGGAGACCGTCATGGCACGACGTGCGACGCGGCCTTTCGCGACGTGGTGGCACGCGCGTTCAGCGAGCGCGGCTACAGCGTAGCGATCAACGACCCGTATGAAGGCGCCGAGCTGGTTCGAATCTCCGGTGATCCGTCACACCAGCGCCACAGCCTGCAGATCGAGATCAATCGCGCGTTGTATATGGATGAAGCGACACGTGAGCGCAACGCGGGATTTGATAGTCTGCGCTCGGACATCGCCCGCGTCATCGAGGGCGTGCGCACGCACGTCCAAGCGAAGTCAGCGGCCTTACTGCCGCCACACGGCGAGGTTACAACTCGTCCGTAGAATCGGCGGACACTCCTTGCAGTTGAAGGAAAAACCAATGCCCCGCCGCAGAACCCCCGCCGCCATCCTCGTTCGCGCTTCCGTCACGGTTGGCGCAGCCCTTCTCTTCGCATCGCTCGGCGGGTGCGCCGTGGTGAGCGTGGCCAGCACCGCCGTCGGTCTTGCGGTCACGGGAGCCGGCCTGGTCGTGGATGCCGCCGTCGGCACGGCGAAGGCGGTGGGCTCGGCCGCCAGTGCTGTGCTGCCCGGCGAACAGAGCAAATAGGCCGAGGCACCCGCATAGGCCGGGCGTACACTGCGCCATGGCCAACGCGCCGATCCTTCCCCTGTCGCGCCGCAGACGCTACATCACGCGCCTGCATCACTGCGGTCCCCCGGAACTGAACTGAACGCTCCTGCGTCTGTTCAATTTCCGGAGAACCCCTTGTCCTTTTCATTTGTCTTCCATCCGCGCCTGCTGGACGCGACCCGCGGCTACGACCGTGACCGGTTCATGCGCGACCTGGGCGCCGGTGTCACCGTCGGCATCGTCGCTCTGCCGCTGGCGATGGCCTTCGCCATCGCCTCGGGGCTCAAACCCGAGGCCGGTTTGTGGACCGCCATCATCGCGGGACTGCTGATCTCCGTCCTGGGTGGCTCCAATGTCCAGATCGGCGGGCCGGCCGGAGCCTTCATTGTCATCGTGTACGGCATCGTCGAGCGCTATGGCCTCGCCAACCTGCTGATCGCCACGGCCTGCGCGGGCGTGCTGCTGTTCCTGCTCGGCGTGCTGCGGCTGGGGCGCCTGGTGCGGTACGTGCCCGTGAGCATCGTGATCGGTTTCACCAACGGC
>JBKJTX010000367.1:0-13708 GCA_046590315.1 Ramlibacter sp.
TGATGATCGCACCTAACCAAGGAGAACCCCGATATGGCAACCCGTACTGAAAAAGACGCTTGCGACCTGCTGGACACGGATCACAAGAACGTCAAGAAGATGTTCAAGGAATACGACGAGCTCACCCAGTCCAAGGCGCGCAGCGCCACGCAAAGGAAGAAAGAGCTCGCCACGCAGATTTGCCAGGAACTGACCGTGCACGCACAGGTCGAGGAAGAGATTTTCTACCCCGCCGTGCGCGAGGCGATCAAGGACACCGACCTGCTGGACGAGGCCGAAGTCGAGCACCAGACCGCCAAGGACCTGATCGCGCAGATCCAGGCTGCCGGCGAGCCGGACGACATGTTCGACGCCAAGGTCAAGGTGCTGGGCGAGTACATCGACCACCACGTCAAGGAAGAACGAACTGAAATGTTCCCGAAGGCCCGTGCCGCACGCAAACTCGACCTCGTGGCGATGCGCGAACAACTGGAAGCTCGCAAGGAAGAACTGATGAGTGAAATGGGAGCGACGGCTTAGGCCGGCTTCCAATAATCGTAGACCCACGCGCTGGCAAAGCCGGCGCGGCGGTAAAGGGACTGCGCGGTGAGGTTGCCTTCTTCCACCTGAAGGAAGATGCGCGCCATGCCGCGCGAAACCGCCTCCTTGGCGAAGCGCGACAAAATACTCCCCGCGAGTCCCTTGCCACGGTACGCGGGCAGCGTGCGCATGCCGTGCACGCTGGCCCATCCATGACTGAAGCTGGCGGAGCCCACCGCGGCGACGCGACCGTCCAGAACAACACTCGCAAACATCGAAGCCTGCGCCCGACGCAGGATGCCCAAGCGACTTGCGCCGTCGGCCGGATTGACGCCCTCGCCCAGAAATAGCTCCCTCCACTCGGCCCCCACGGTGCTGTCGAGTTCGACTGCGGCCGTGAGCGGCACTGCAGCGACGCTGGACACGGCGGCGACCTGAACCAGCGTGGGCTTGTCCGCCGACCAGCCGCGCGCTATCAGGTCGCGGTGACAGCGTTCGAAGGCGCTGACTCGCGGCAATCGGAGCACAGGCCGGCGCTCTCTTGTGGCATAGCGCTGCGCGATCGTATCGACAGTGCCAGGGGATGGCGGCTTGTGCCGCAACGGCACTGCGCTGTGCGCGCGGCCGACGGTTCCCGGATCGAAAGCCAATAACCAGCCGCCAAATTCCTCGCATGCTTCAGGCGGCATGGCGCAGAGCGTGGCGCGCTCGACGGCTTCGATATCCCGCGATGAAAGGTCGTCGGATGTCAGACGCATAGCCTGCGTTATAGCGCGGCGGCACAATGGACGCATGCTCACCCTGCTTCGCACCTTCTCCTGGCAGGAGCTGCGCCACCATCCGTGGCGCAGCGCGGCGGCCGTGCTGGCAGTGACGCTCGGCGTCGCACTTGCATTCTCGGTGCACCTCATTAACCAGTCGGCGCTGAGCGAGTTCTCCAGCGCCGTTCGTTCGGCGGGCGGCCAGCCCGATCTGGAGCTGCGCGGCGTGCAAGGCAGTTTCGACGAAACCCTCTATGCGCTTGTCGCCGGCCACGAGCAGGTCGAACTGGCCAGCCCCGTTCTGGAGATCGCCACGTTGGCAATGGATGCGAACGGAGAGCGTCGGCCGTTGCGCGTCGTGGGCGTCGATGCGCTGGTGGTGGCGAAGCTGGCCCCCGCATTGATGCCCATGCCGGCAGACGGTGCAGACCGGTTCTCGGTGTTTGCGCCCAACAGCGTGTTCCTGAACTCGGCGGCACAGCAACAATTCGCAGCTGGCAGCGGAACGCTGCGCCTGCAAAGCGGCCTCAGGCTGATAGAAGCGCGGGTGAGTGGGAGCGTCAACGCCGGCGGCAGCGCGCTCGCAGTGATGGACATAGGCGCGGCGCAGGAGCTTTTTGAACGGCGTGGTCAGATCACGCGCATCGATGTGCGGTTGCGCACGGGAACAACATCGGCCGCGTTTGCACAATCGTTGCCGCTGCCGCCGGGCGTGGTGGCGGCCGAGCCCGGCGACGCGGCGCAACGCGTGAGCAACCTCTCCCGCGCCTACCGTGTCAACCTGACTGTGCTGGCGCTGGTCGCGCTTTTCACCGGAGCGTTCCTGGTGTACTCGGTGCTCGCGCTCAGCGTGGCGCGTCGTGCGCAGCAATTCGCATTGCTGGGTGTGCTCGGTCTCACCGCGCCGCAGCGGCGCGCGCTGGTGCTGGCCGAGTCGGCGATTCTGGGTGTCGTCGGCAGCATCGCGGGAATTGCACTTGGAACCGTCCTGGCCGGCCTGGGCCTTCGCCTCCTGGGCGGCGACCTGGGGGGTGGCTATTTCTCTGGCGTGGCGCCTCATCTGCAATGGAGCAGCCCGGCCGCGCTGACCTATGGACTGCTCGGCACGGTGGCCGCGTGCGTCGGCGGTTGGCTGCCGGCACGCAATGCGCAAAATCTGCCGCTGGCCGAAACCTTGAAAGGACTAGGCGCCGGCACTGCGCCATCGCGGCACCAGGCCATCGGCTGGGTGTTGATGGCGCTGGGGGGAGTCGCTGCGCTCACGCCGCCGATACAGGGCATCCCGCTCGGCGCCTACGCGTCCATCGGTCTGCTTCTGGTGGGTGGCATCACCGCCCTGCCCTGGGCCGTGGCGCTGCTGTACGACCGGCTCTCGCCGATCTTCAAACATCGCCTCTTGCCCCTGCTGGCCATCGAGCGCGCCCGCCGTGTGCGCGAGAGTGCGGCCGTAGCGGTGAGCGGTGTAGTCGCTTCGCTGAGTTTGGCGGTCGCCCTCACGGTGATGGTCGCGAGTTTTCGCGATTCGGTTGCCCATTGGCTCGACGTCGTGCTGCCCGCGGACCTGTACGTGCGTACCGCCCTGTCGATGGCGGCTTCCGACACGGCCTGGTTCTCGCCCGAGTTCGTGCAAGGTGTCCGCTCCATTCCAGGTGTTCGCCAAGCCGGCGCGCAGCGCATCCGTCCGCTGCTGCTTGACCCGTCACTTCCCGCCGTCGCGTTGCTTGCGCGCCAAGTGGGCGATAGGGGCGCGGCGCTGCCGCTGGTGGGCGAAGTGAAAACCGCGCCGGCCGGAAATATCCCGATCTACGTGAGCGAAGCGGTGGTCGATCTGTACGGTGCTCGGCCCGGCGCAGTGTTCGCGCCACTCTCGGCTGCTTTCGAAACGCCGGGTCCGCGGCCCGTCTTTTTCGTCGCAGGCGTGTGGCGCGACTACGTGCGGCAGAGCGGCGCCATCGCCATTGCCGCCGCCGACTATGAACGACTGACCGCCGATCGCCGCGCCAACGAATTGCATTTGTGGCTCGCGCCCGGCGCCGACGCGGGTCAGGTGCAGCAAGCCATTCGCCAGCTTGCGCAGCGCGACGCCGGCGTCGGCAACGTGGTCGACTTCGCGTCAGCGCAGGAGTTGCGCGCCGTCTCGCTTCGCATCTTCGACCGGAGTTTCGCCGTCACCTATTGGCTGCAGGCGGTGGCGATTGGCATCGGGCTGTTCGGCGTGGCGGCCAGCTTCAGCGCACAAGTGCTGGCGCGGCGCAAGGAGTTTGGCCTGCTCGCGCACCTGGGCCTCACGCGGGGCCAAATCCTGGGCGTGGTGGCGAGCGAAGGGGCCGCCTGGACCTTGATCGGATCGGCGGCGGGCCTCGCGCTGGGTCTGGGCGTGGCGGTGGTACTGGTCCATGTCGTCAATCCGCAAAGTTTCCACTGGACCATGGACTTGCTCATTCCCTGGACGCGCTTGCTGGTTCTGTGCGCGGCGGTCGTGGCCGCCGGCACGGCCACGGCCTGGCTGGCGGGTCGCGCCGCAGCGGGCCGCGATGCGGTGTTGGCCGTCAAGGAAGACTGGTGATGCGCAGGCGCTCGCTGCTGCTCGCCCTGCCCGGCGCGGCGCTGAGCGAAGGCGTCTTGGCGTTGCCGCCCGCGGCGCTGCAGTTTCCGCGCGACCACGGCGCCCATCCCGGCTATCGCACCGAGTGGTGGTACCTCACGGGCCAGGCGCGATCCGGCGAGCGCGAGTTTGGCTTTCAAGTCACGTTTTTTCGAACGCGAGTCGATGTGACGCAGGCCATGACTTCGCGCTTTGCCGCCAAACAACTCGTATTCGCGCATGCAGCCGTGACGGACGTTCAGGGGCGCAAGCTCTGGCATGACCAGCGCATCGCGCGCGAAGGCTTTGACCTGGCGCTGGCGGCGCAACAGGACACACGGGTTCGCCTGCGCGATTGGCGAATGGAGCGCGCGGGTGACGGCAGCTATACCGCCAGCGTGCAATCCTCCGACTTCGGGTTGCAGCTGCGTTGCGCTCCAACCCAGCCGCTTCTCCTCCAGGGGCAGGAAGGCATCTCGCGCAAAGGCCCCGATGCGGCGCAAACCAGCCACTACTACAGCGAACCGCAGCTCGCGGTGTCGGGCTCGCTCTCGCTGCGTGGCCAGCGCCTGGACGTCACCGGCAAAGCCTGGCTTGACCACGAGTGGAGCGAGCAGATACTGCACCCAGAGGCCGTGGGCTGGGACTGGATCGGCATGAATTTGCACGACGGCAGCGCGCTCACTGCCTTTCGCTTGCGCAAGGCCGATGGCTCCACGCTCTGGGACGGGGGATCGTTTCGGGCGGCCGCGGGAACGTCCTATATCTTCAGCCCGGGCGAAGCGGTGTTCAGCCCGCAGCGCCGCTGGACCAGCGCTCTCTCGCAAGCAATCTATCCCGTGGAATGGATCGTGCGCACGCCCGCCGACTTCTACACAGTGAAGGCCGTGATCGACAACCAGGAATTGGACAGCCGTGCCTCTACCGGCGCAATTTACTGGGAAGGCCTGTCAGACCTCTTCGACAGCAACGGCAGGAACGTGGGCCGCGGCTACCTTGAGATGACCGGCTATGCGCAGCGCCTGCGCATTTAGCTCTCGCTGCCGATTCAGTTGCTCGGCCGCTCGCTCATGCCGCGCGACGGCCCAGGGCTGCGGCTCGCCAGGTGGTCGTTGACCTTGAGCGCGCGGTCGCCGACTGCCGCCACCGCCTCCTTCACGCGCTGCTCGCTGGCGTTGAAATAGCGCGCCCAGGCGCACAATTCGTACTCGTGTTCGACGTTGATCCGGTCGTGATCGCGAACCGTGGCGTCTGCCTTGTGAACGGACATGCCTGTTGCTCCAATGTGTGACAGCTAACAAGTATGTTGGGGCTCCCGCGCACGCCTTGATGTAGGACCCAGCCGAGGTTCAGTGTGCGCCTGCCGCGTTCGAACTTGGAGTCGCGCGTTGCGGGTGGCTCAGCCATACGAGCGGGATCAAAGCGACAAACAGCAGCGCCGAAATAAAGAAGATGTCATTGGCCGCCAGCATGAAGGCCTGCTGGTCCACCAGGCGATTGATCTGCGCCAGGATCTGCTCGGCCGAGAACCCCGACGCCGACAAACCGGAGATCGTCGCCTGTGTCGCCGGGCTGGCAGGATTCACGGCTTCGGCGAGCTGCGAGTGGTGCAACGCCGCGCGGTTCTCCCACAGCGTGGTCGAGAGCGAGGTGCCGAAAGCGCCGGCGGTGATCCGAGCGAAATTGGTGAGACCCGACGCGGCCGGGATGCGCTCGGGCGGCAGGCCCGACAGCGTGATCGTCACCAGCGGGATGAAGAAGAAGGCCATCGCCACGCCCTGAATGATGGTGGGAATCATGATCGTCCAAAAGTCCGCCTGCGTGTTGAAGCGTGAACGCATCCACAGCACCAAACCAAACACGATGAAGGCGAAGGTGACGTACTTGCGCGGATCGACCTTGGCGATGGTCTTGCCGACGATGGGCGACAGCAGCATGGCCATGAGCCCGACCGGCGCCATGATCAGGCCGGCGTCGGTGGCGGTGTAGCCCATGTACTGCTGCAGCCACAGCGGCAGCAGCACGACGTTGCCGAAGAACAAGCCATACCCGATGGCCGTGCTCACGGTTCCGGTCCAAAAGTTGCGGCGCGCAAAGAGGCGCAGGTCCACCACAGGGTGTTCGTCGGTGAGCTCCCACGCGAGAAAGAAGGAGAACCCGACGGCCGCGACCACAGCGAGGCCCACCACCAGCCCCGAGTGGAACCAGTCGTGCTCCTTGCCGATGTCCAGCATGATCTGCATCGCGCCGACCCACACCACCAACAGAGCCAACCCGACCGAATCGATGGGGAGCTTGCGCGTCGCACTTTCGCGCTTGCGGTAGATCGCCCACGAAGAGAACGCCGCGATGATGCCGACGGGGATGTTGATGTAGAAGATCCACGGCCAACTGATGTTGTCGGTGATCCAGCCGCCCAACAGCGGTCCCATCACCGGGGCCACCAGTGTTGTCATCGCCCACATCGACATCGCGAGACCGGCCAGTGCCTTGGGATAACTCGACAGCAGCAGCGCCTGCGACAGCGGGATCATCGGCCCGGCGACAAAGCCCTGCAGCGCGCGCAGCGCGATCAGTGTCGCCATGTTCGGCGCGAGCCCGCAGAGCCATGACGCGATCACGAACAGCACCACACTGCTGACGAACAGCCGCACCTGGCCAAAGCGCTGCGAAAGCCAACCCGTGAGCGGCACGGCGATGGCGTTGGCCACGGCAAAGCTGGTGATGACCCAGGTGCCCTGGTTCGGGCTCACGCCCAAGTCGCCGGCGATGGCCGGCAACGACACGTTCGCGATCGACGTGTCCAGCACGTTCATGAAGGTCGCAGAGGACAGGGCAATGGTGCCCCAGATCCGCGCCGAGCCTTCGAGCGGCTGCAGCGGAGGCGGGGAAGCGGCGGCGTCGGCCATGTTCAGCGCTGTGCAGAGGCCACGGGCGCCTTGGCCACGGCGGGCGAGCCGCCCATGGCTGCCGCCGAGGCAGCCGCCAGGGCGTGACCGCGCCCGAGGTTGGCACTGATGACGCGGCGCACCTCGTCTTCGGCGCCCTTGTCGCCGACCGAGCCGAATGCCTGCGTGGTCTGTGCGCGGGCGGCGGAACGTGGCGCATCGGCCAGCGTCTTGCCGTCCTGCTTGCTCACGTCGACTTCAGCTTCCATGGACAGGCCCACGCGCAGCGGGTGGGCTGCGATCTCCTGCGGGTCGAGCGCAACCCGCACCGGCACGCGCTGCACCACCTTGATCCAGTTGCCTGTGGCGTTTTGCGCGGGCAGCAGCGCGAAGGCCGAGCCCGTGCCTGCCCCGAGGCCCTCCACGGTGCCGTGGTATTCGACTTTCTTGCCGTACACGTCGGCAGTGAGCTTGACCGGCTGGCCCAGGCGGATCTTGCGCAGCTGCACTTCCTTGAAGTTGGCGTCGACCCACACCTGCTTGAGCGGGATGATGGACATCAACGGCGCACCGGCAGCGACACGCTGACCCAGTTGCACCGTGCGTTTGGCGACATGACCGTCCACCGGGGATGGCAGGCCCGCGCGCTGGCTGGCGAGCCAGGCTTCGCGCACCTTGCCAGCGGCGGCTTGCACACTGGGATGCTGCTCGACGTTGGTGCCTTCGGTCATGACCTGGTTGCTGGCGAGCTGTTCGCGCGCCCCGGTCACGCCGGCTCGCGCGGCCGCCAGCGCGCTCTTCGCATTGGCCAACTGCGTGGAGGCGTGATTGAGTTCTTCCTTCGAGACCGCGCCATTGCCGACCAGCGACTGCCGGCGGTTCAGGTCGTCGTTGGCGCGCGCCACTTCGGCCTGCGCTTTGGAAATGTCGGCTTCACGCAGGCGGACCTGCGCGGACAGCGAGCCGTTGTTGGCGTACAGGGTGCGCACCTGGCGCACCGTTTGCGCGAGATTGGCTTCGGCCTGGTCGAGCGTCACCTTGCTGTCGGCGGGGTCGAGCTGCACCAAGGGCTGGCCGGCTTTGACGAAGTCGGTGTCGTCGGCGTAGATCGCCAGCACGGTGCCGCCGACCTGCGGCGTGATCTGGATGACATTGCCCTGCACATAGGCGTTGTCGGTGGACTCGTAGTGACTGGCGACGAGCCATTCGTAAACGCCCCAGGCCAAGCCCCCGACGGCGACCACGACAGCGATGGACAGCATGGCCTTCTTGCGGCGCGCATTGCTGGCGGGCGGGTTGACTTGTGGAGAGGCGTTGGGGTTGTCGTTGCTCATTGTTTCTTCCCGTACTTTATTTGTTGGAGGCCAGGGCGGGCGGCGCATCGGCGCGGTAGCCGCCGCCCAGGGCGCGGATCAGGCTGACTTGCGTGTCGAGGGCGCGGGCGGCCAGATCGACCGCCAAACGGCGTTGGTTCAGCACGGCAGTTTCCGCGGCCAGCACGTTGAGGTAAGTGCCCAAACCGGCCTGGTAACGCTGCACCGCAATCTGATAGGCGGCTTCGGCGGAAGCCTGCGCGTCGCGCTGTTCCGCCTGCTGGCGGCCAATGGATCGGGACGAGGACAACTGGTCGGCGACTTCATGGATGGCCTCGAGTACGGCAGCGTTGTAGCTCTCGACGGCGGCGTCGCGGTCGGCGGTCTTGCCGCGCAGGTTGGCGCGCAGTCGACCGGCGTCAAAGATCGGCAGGCGCACCGCAGGGCCGACGCCCCACTGCTCGCTGCCCGTGTTGAGCAACCGTCCGAGGCCGATGCTGGAGAGGCCGGCGAAGGCCACCAGGTTGATGTTGGGATAGAACTGCGCCTTGGCGTTGATCACGTCGTAGCCCGCGGCTTCGACACGCAGCCGAGCGGCGGCGACATCGGCGCGCTGGCCGAGCAAGTCGGCGGGCAGCTCCGTCGGCATGGCGAAGGCCTTCGCACCAGTGAGCGTGGGCGCGCCGGCGACCACGGCACGGTTGCCCTGCCCCGTCAACGCGGCAAGCGCGTGCTGCGCTATTTCGGCCTGCTCCTGCAGCGCTTCAATCTGTTGCCGCGCCTCGGGCAATGCGCCTTCGCTCTGGCGAAATTCCAGCTGCGTGTCCAGGCCGGCGCGCACGCGGTCACCGACCAAGCGCAGCGATTCGCCCCGCTGCGCGAGCGTGCGGCGCGCGACAGCGAGCTGGTCGTTGACACGGGCGAGCTGAAAATAGGCGCGAGCCACGTTGCTCGCGAGCAGAATGCGAGCCGTTTCCATGTCGGCTTGTGCGGCTTGCGCGGCCGTAAGCGCGGCGTTGAGCGCTGCCTGGTTTTTGCCGAAGAAGTCCAGCTCCCAGGTGGCAGAAAGCTGTAGCGCGCCGTTGTTGCGGATCGCGCCGGCGAGCGGCGGAGGCACAGCGCCGTGGGCTGTGTAGCGCTGGCGCGTGACGTCGAGCGCGCCGTTGATTTGCGGCAGCGATGCAGCGTTCGCGACTTCGGACACGGCCTGCGCCCGCGCGAGCCGGGCTTGCGCCAGCTTCTTCGAAGGATTGTCCTTGAGCGCCAGAGCAATGAGGCTGTTGAGTTCATCGCTGCCGAAGTCCCGCCACCATTCGGCGACGGGCGCTGTTCGGGACGTACTCGACGACGTGAGGCCGACGGAATGCGCGCTTTGCATCGATGCCTGCGATTCGATACCGGTCATGTTGGCGCAGCCAGACAATGCCAGGGCTGCGGCCAGCGCCGCGATGCGCCGCCGTGCGTTTCTTGAGCTCATTCTTTGCCTTCCCGTTTAGCCTGGATGCGGACGGCGTTGTCGAGCACGCGGCGCAGCAGGCTCTTGAGGGTCTGCCACTCTTCCACAGTGAAGCCCTGCAGGTGCGCGTTTTGCACGCCGCACAGCACCGCCGGAATCTTCTGGGCGGCAACGCGGCCCTCCTCGGTCAGTTCGAGGTTGACCACGCGCCGGTCTTCGCTCGAACGCAAACGGCGCAGCAGCCCTTTGGCTTCGAGCCGGTCCAGCATGCGCGTCATGCCGCCGGCGTCGAGCTGACACTCGCGCGCGAGCTCGGCCACCGTCGAGGCGTGCCCCATGTGAAGCTTCATGAGGGGCACCCATTGCGCGTTGGTGAGGCCACTCGGTTCCAGCTCGCTGTCGACCTCCATCGACAGGGTGTTCAGAATGCGGCGCATCAGGTAGCCAACGCTTTCTTCCGCCTTGTACTTGCCGGGGGTGTAGAACACCGGCGCTACGGGTGAGTCTGACGCGGCGCGTTTCGGTGTTTTCGTGGCCATGGCCTGAATATTAATTGACTGATCAAATACTGTCAAGGCTGTATTTGCACAGGCAGTTACACGCTTCTTGGCCAGAAACGTTCTCCAAAGTTGAACAAATTCAAATTTTTGTTAAACTTTGCGGAACACATGCCCAAAGTCAACCGCGCTATCGATCACATGCCAGCGGCACCTGCCTCGGCATTGAGGAAGCTCGGCCGAGATCTCAAGACCGCCCGTAAGCGCAGACATGAGTCATTGCGAAGTTGGGCGGAGCGGCTGAAGATATCGGCACCCACCCTCATGAAAATGGAGGAAGGGGACCCTGCAGTCTCTATCGGCGCCTATGCCACCGCGTTGTGGCTGCTGCAACGCGAACAGGTCCTTGCGCGTGCTGCGGATCCGCAAGAAGACGTAGGTGCGCTGGAGGCTGACGTGCGCGAAGCCAATAACCGCCATCGGCCAAGGAGCGAGCTTGGCTGACACTACCTACAAGCCCCGGGACACCCTCACGCTCTGGTGGCTAGGCCCTGGTGCGGCGCAAGGCAGACCCGTCGGTTCGCTCAGCCTGGCAGAAGGCAATCGCAAAGTGGCCCTGCGCTACAACGACGTGTGGCTGGCCTCTGGTTTTGCACTCAGTGAAGACCTGCCCCTCATTTCGCAGCTGTTTCTGCCTCCCCACAAGGATACGGCAGCGGGCGCGGTGGACGACGCGCGGCCCGATCGATGGGGCGAGCGAGTGATCCGGAAGTTCGAGCAAACCCAACGCCTTTCGATACTTGAATATTTGCTGTTTGCCGGAGACGACCGGTATGGCGCACTCGGGGTGAGCCCTAGCGCCGAGACCTATGTTCCCTGGCATTCGGAACCGGCGCCTGACCTTGGCAGCCTGGACGAAATGGCCGACGTCGTGCGCAAGGTGCTGGCCAACGAGCCCGTGCCGGAGATTCAAAGGCGGCTTCTTCGCCCCGGCGTGTCACTGGGCGGCGCGCGTCCCAAGTCGCTCATTACCATCGACGGCGCGCCCTGGCTGGTCAAGTTCTCGGAAGGCGAGGACATGGACACCGAGCTGATCGAACACGCATCGATGACGCTCGCGGCCACTTGTGGGATCGAGGTGGCCGCGACACGCGCCCTGCCGGCCGGCGGAAGGCACGCTGTTGCGATCCGCCGCTTCGATCGGGTCGCCGGCACGCGCTTGCATGCGATATCCGCGAATGTCGCATTGCGCGCCGCGGGCGAGGAGTTGGGCTACCCACAGTTGGCGCAGCTGCTGCGGCGCCTGGCCCCGGCAAAGAAAATTGCCTCACAGCAGGCGCAGCTGTTTCGCAGGATGGTCTTCAACATCCTCATCGACAACACCGATGACCATGAAAAAAACCATGCGCTGCTGCGCCAACCCGATGGTGCTTACCTGCTGGCGCCGGCATTCGACGTGCTCCCCACGGCGCAGGGATTGGGTTACCAGGCAATGCACGTTGGCGAAGCAGGAAGCGAATCGACCATCGACAACGCGCTTTCGCGGGCCGAAGATTTCGGATTGAAACTTGCCGCTGCGCGTGAAATCGTCGTGCAAATGTCCCGCGCGGTCGATCAATGGAAGGCGCATTTCCTGCAGGCCGGTGTCGGCGAATCCGACGTAGCCATCCTCAGCCAATACCTGGACGGCGACAAGCTGGGTGCGCAGCGCCGAAAAGAGATCAGTCGAGCCGCTTGAGCACGGCCAGAGCGCCGTCCTTGAAGTCGCCCAGGGCCAGCGTGGGCTTGAGCGACGCGCACGGCCCCTCGGGCAGGTAAAAGTGCGGCGGCTGGCCGAAGCGCTCATAGAAGCGCTTGTGGCAGCCTTCGCGAGTGGCGACCAGGTAGATCGGCCGGCGTTTTAAATCTTCCTCACTCGCCGACGCGGCGGCCGTGAAGGGAATACGCGAGGTGTGGCTGAACTCATTGCGGAAATCGGCATGCGTGCCCAGGAACGCGCCATAGTCGAGCCAGCGCGTGAAGCGGTAGCGCAGCGTTCCGATGCGCACCAGTTTGTCGCCGTCTGCCGCATAGGCGGCCACGCCCGGCAGCATGGGCTCCTTGCCCTTGGCGTTGACCATCAGGCGCGTGATGAGGAAACGGTGACCCTTTTCCGCGTCGGTGAAACGCCAGCCCGCGCCATAGGAATCGAAAGTCCAACGCTTGGCGACCGCCGTGTCGCTGAGCGCGATGCCCAGGTCTCCGGGCGCGAAGACAGGACTGACCTTCAGCCCTTTGAAGCCCAGTGACGCCATGCGCTTGGCTTCGTCCTCTTGTGTCCGGCGCTTGGCGAGGAAGGCTTGCACGCGCCTGCCGGATTCGGCTGCTTCGGGACTGGTGGGGTAGCGCTCGGCCAGTTGCTTCAATGCCGCTGCCGCCTTGTCCGCACTGCCCTCTTGCAGCGCGCGGTCGACCTGCATCGCCAAGCCCGCCGGCGTCGCGCGCAGCTGTTCATTTTCCGCGCGCAGCCGCACCAACTCAGCACGCAACGCCTCCACTTCGTTAGGGCTGGCTATGGGTGCCGTCGGCGGCGCTGCGGCGGCCGCGCTCATCGCGCTGGGCTTGTCCCAGCAGCCGGCGAGCGCAAGCGCCAGAGGCACCGCCAGACGCAAGAGGCAGGTGCTATTCAGCATGAAGAAAATCACACGCGAACATGGCTGACGATTATTGCCCAGCCAGTTTGGCTTGTGGGGTGCGGTGCATGGTTGAGTACACTGCACGCATGGCCATCGCCTCCACTCCCGCAGGCGCCAAAGCCTCGCCCCGATCCCTCTCGGGCCTGCTTCCGTTCATCCAACCCTACCGTGGACGCATCGCATTGGCGGGGGTGTTCCTGGTCTTGGCTGCGGTCGCGACGCTGATCTTTCCGGTGGCGCTGCGCGGGCTGATTGACGGCGGCCTGTCGGCGGGCGACAAGGGCACCCAGCTCATTGCCCTGCGCGAACACTTCCTCGCCCTTTTCGCTGTGGCTGTGGCGCTGGGTCTCCTATCGGCAGCCCGCTTTTACATGGTGAGTTGGCTGGGTGAACGGGTCACGGCCGATTTGCGCAACGCGGTCTACGCCCACGTGCTGGAGCAAAGCCCGGAGTTCTTCGAAACAACGCAGACCGGGGAAGTGCTGTCACGCCTGACCACCGACACTACGCTCGTTCAAACCGTCGTCGGGTCCCAACTGAGTCTGGGCCTGCGCAACACGGTCATGGGTGTGGGCGCGCTCGTGATGCTGGTGTGGACCAATCCGTATGTGATGACACAGGTGCTGCTCATCATCGTGCTGGTGGTGTTGCCGACGATGTGGTTCGGCCGGCGCGTGCGGCGCCTCTCGCGTGCCAGCCAGGACCGCGTGGCCGACTCGAGCGCCATCGCTGCCGAAGTGCTCAATGCGATTCCCGTCGTGCAAAGCTACACGTCCGAAGCGCGCGAAGCCCGGCGGTTCGACGACGCCACGGAAAACGCCTTCAACACCGGCATCCGGCGGACCCGGGCGCGCGCGGTGCTCGTCGCCTTCATCATCATCGCCAACGCCGCGCTTTTGCTGTGGGGTCTGTACCAGGGGACGCAGGCGGTGCTGGCCGGAAAAATCTCCGCCGGCCACTTGGGTGAAACCGTCGTGTACGTGATCATTCTGGCCGGCGCTGTGGCCGTGCTGGG
>JBKJTX010000391.1:0-2816 GCA_046590315.1 Ramlibacter sp.
CGCTTCGACGCCATGCTGGCCGCCGGCTTTGTCGACGAAGTCAAGGCCTTGCGCGCGCGCGAAGACCTCACGCCCGATCTGCCGAGCATGCGCTGCGTTGGCTACCGTCAAGCGTGGCAGGCGCTGAGCGGCGAGTGGCCGCTGTCGCAGTTGCGCGACAAGGGCATATTTGCCACCCGCCAGCTCGCCAAGCGGCAGCTCACGTGGCTGCGCAGCGTACCGCGGCGTGAGGTGATCGCCTGCGACGCGCCCAACGCGCCAGAGCGTTTGCTGCAGCGGGTACGCGAGCGCTTATGAGCGGACCCACAAACCCCACCGTCTCGCTGACGCAGTTGGGCAAGCGCTACGGCGACGCGCGGGTGTTCTCGAATGTGTCGCTCGACGTGGCCCCGGGCGAATTTGTCGCAATCGTCGGAGAGTCGGGCGTCGGCAAATCCACGCTGCTCAACTGCATGGCCGGGCTCGACACGTGGGACGAGGGGTCCGTGGTTCTCGGCGGGCACGACCTGGGCGCGCTTTCGAGTGACGCGCGGGCGCTGCTTCGGCGTCGAAACGTGGGCTTCGTATTCCAGGCGTTTCACGTGCTTCCGCATCTGGATGTTGCGCAGAATGTCGCGCTCCCCTTGATGTTGCTGGGCACGCCCGACGATGCGCGTGTTGATGCGATGCTGGCTGCGGTGGGATTGCAAGGCCTCGGTTCGCGCCTGCCGCAACAGCTTTCAGGCGGACAACTGCAACGCGTCGCCATCGCCCGTGCCCTGATCCACCGCCCGGCGCTGCTGCTCGCGGACGAGCCCACCGGCAATCTCGACCCGGGCACTGCCGGCAAGGTGATGGATGCACTGATCGGGCAAACACGCCAGCACGGGGCGTCGCTGGTGCTGGTGACACATTCGGAGGCTGCCGCTGTGCGAGCCGATCGGGTGCTGCTTTTGACTAACGATGGTGTGAAAGTCCGCTAGCCAAGGGCCTTGCGCAACATCTTCACCCCGGCCGCGA
This sequence comes from Ramlibacter sp., assembly GCA_046590315.1. Classification (GTDB taxonomy): domain Bacteria; phylum Pseudomonadota; class Gammaproteobacteria; order Burkholderiales; family Burkholderiaceae_C; genus Ramlibacter. The sequence goes on from JBKJTX010000391.1 coordinate 1,000, forward strand.
TGTCCTCGATCGGCATCTGTCCGGGGGCCGAGCTGCTCTCGCCTACAGCGAAGGTCATGGCCGACCCGAAGTTCCAGCCGCACAACCGCGTCACCGCGCCCAAGGCACCCATAGCCATGCTCACGACGGGAATGCGCAGCTGCTCGCTGGCTTGCAGCGTCGCGGTCAAGAGCGTCAGCACGTCGTTCATGTTCTGCGGCATGACGGCGACCTTCGCAATGTCTGCGCCGAATTCGTCTGCACGAGCGAAGCGCTGTTTCAGCTCGGCCATCGAGGGGGTGCGCTCGAAGTCATGGAAAGAGAGGATCAGCTGCACATTCGCAGCCTGCGAGAATTCGCGGAGCTGGCCCACATGCGCTTCGTCATTGTTCATCTCGAAGTCGACGATCTCCACGTGGCCACTGGCGCACACCGCGCGGTACATGGCGACGACTTCCTCCTCGGAAAGCGCAATCATCTGCCCGCCCTCCTTGCTCGAGCGCCGCGTGAAGAGGATCGGAATTCCGCCTGCCGCCCGTTTGATCCGCGCGGCGCATTCGACAACCGCTGCCGTGTCGGCGATGGCGTCAAAGAAATCGACGCGCCACTCCAGCAGATTAGGTTTTTTGGCCGCGACCACACCGGCTTCCGCGACAAGTTTCTCCATGGAGTGACCGACAAGCGGCGCGCAGATCAACGGAAAGCGCGGGCGCCCGGCGGATGCTTGTTTCAGGAGAATCGGACGGGGCTGCATCGTTCAAGCCCAGCCGCTGGAGGCGATCAACTGCGCATAGCGCGCCAAGTCGACATTGCCGCCGCTCAAAATGATGCCGACGCGCTTGCCCTGCAGCGCCAACCCTGAATGGCGCGCGGCGGCAAACCCCAGGCAACCCGTGGGCTCGACCACCATCTTCATCCGTTCGGCGAAAAAGCGCATGGCCTCGACCAGTTGCGCGTCGCTGGCAGTGAGGATGTCGTCGACGTCGCGGCGGATCACGCCGAAGGTGAACTCCCCCAGGTGCTGTGTCTGTGCACCGTCGGCGATGGTCTTGGGCGTCGCGATGGTCACGATGCTGCCGGCGCGAAACGACTGCTGACCGTCGTTGCCGGCCTCGGGTTCCACGCCATACAGCTTGCACTGCGGCGCCAGTGCCCGCGCCGCCAGCGCGGAGCCGCTCAAGAGGCCTCCGCCGCCCAGAGGCACCAGCAGCACGTCAAGCTCGCCAACTTCCTCCAGCAATTCCTTGGCCGCCGTGCCCTGACCGGCGATGACGTCCGGATGGTCATAGGGCGGGATCAACGTCATGCCGCGCTCGGCAGCGAGTCCGGCTGTCAGTGCTTCGCGGTCTTGGGTGTAACGGTCATAGGTAATCACCTCGGCGCCGTACCCCCGGGTCGCGTCGACTTTGGCCTGCGGGGCATCGAGCGGCATCACGATGGCGGCCGGCATGTCCAGCAGGCGAGCAGACAGCGCGATGGCCTGCGCATGGTTGCCTGAGGAAAAGGCGATCACGCCGGACTTGCGCTGCGCCGGACTGAATTTGGACAGGGCGTTGAAAGCGCCACGAAACTTGAAGGCGCCCATGCGCTGCAGGTTTTCGCACTTGAAAAACAGCTGGGCATCGAGCATTCGCTCGGCCGTGGCCGAGCGCAGCACCGGCGTGCGATGCGCGTGGCCTTCCAGGCGCTGCGCCGCCGCAACGACATCGTCATAGAGGGGTAACTGGACCATGCCGCCAGCATAGCGCAGCCGCGGGGCGGACCGTCGGCAGCGTTCGCCGTTCATTGCGGAAGTTCTCCTACATCTGCCTGCACCGTCGCTCGCGATGATGATCGCA
>JBKJTX010000406.1:0-30297 GCA_046590315.1 Ramlibacter sp.
GCCCGAAGCGCGGATCGCCGTGGCGCACGGCCAGATGCCCGAGCGCGAACTTGAACGCGTGATGCGCGACTTCGTGGCCCAGCGCTACAACCTGCTGCTGTGCTCGACCATCATCGAAACCGGGATCGACGTGCCGACCGCCAACACCATCTTGATGAGCCGCGCTGACAAGTTCGGCCTGGCCCAGCTGCACCAGTTGCGCGGGCGCGTGGGCCGCAGCCACCACCAGGCTTACGCTTATCTGATGGTCCCTGACACCGAGAGTCTCACGCGTCAAGCCGGACAACGGTTGGAAGCGATCCAGCAGATGGAGGAACTTGGCTCCGGCTTCTACCTGGCGATGCACGACCTCGAAATCCGCGGTGCTGGCGAGGTCCTGGGAGAAAACCAGAGCGGCAACATGCTGGAAATCGGCTTCCAGCTTTACAACGAGATGCTGGCCGAGGCCGTGCGCTCATTGAAGGCCGGCAAGGAGCCCGACTTGCTCGCTCCGCTTTCGGTCACCACCGACATCAATCTGCACGCGCCCGCCCTGCTGCCAAGCGATTACTGCGGCGACGTGCATTTGCGCTTGTCGTTCTACAAGCGGCTTGCCACGGCGAAGAACACTGACCAGATCGACAGCCTGCTGGAAGAAATCGTGGACCGCTTCGGCAAGTTGCCACCGCAGGCCCAGACCCTCATCGATGTTCACCGCCTGCGTGTGCTCGCACGGCCCTACGGCGTGGTGAAAGTGGACGCCGCACCCAGCGTCATCCACATCACATTCAAAGCCAACCCCCCGCTGGACCCGATGCGAATCATCGAGCTGGTTCAAAAGAATCGGCACATCAAGCTGGCAGGCAACGAAAAGCTGCGCATCGAGCGCGAACTGAAGGACCCCAAGGACCGCGCGCAGATGGTGCGGGATGTGTTGCGTGCGCTGGGGCAGCCGCAAGTGGCCGCAGTCGTGTAAACATTTTTAGTTTGGCTTGGCTTGAAGAGGCCTATGAGAAATTCGCATCCGACTTTTCGTTCCGGTCGACAGCCCGTGCTCGTTGGTGGCGGATGCTTCACGTCTTCGGTTGCCGACCTGTGAGTCGCGTGCTGCGCATTCCCGTCGCCGTACTGGTCGCGGCACACTTGGCAGCGTGCTCCAACATCGTCGAGTGGCGCGAAGAAGTCCAGCTCAATGACAACCGGGTGATCGTCGTCGTTCAGAAGAGGCGCTGCGAGGGCGGCGATTACACCGCAAAAACAGGGGCCACCTGCATAGCGCGCGACGCCTGGTTGCACATCACGCTTCCTGAGATCTCGCCGAGCGAAATCGTCTGGCACGAGGCTCTCAACCCGATGGTCTTGAATATCGACAAGGGCCGGCTGTATGTGGTCGGGTTTCCGCCCCATACGCTCGAGTTCCGCGCATACGGAGCGACGAATCCGCCCTATTTCGGCTTCGTCTGGGAGAGCGGGACATGGAAGCGTATAAGCTTCGCCGAGATACCGACTTCAATCTACGATACCAACATGCTCATCGAGAGCATCCCGGGCACGCGCACGCGCTTGATGACGCTGCAACATAAGAAGGGCCCGGAAGAAAACGGTACGTTGACGAAGCCGGCGCCCCTGCACCGCGTCGACCCTAGTTTCAAAATGTCCCCGTACTGATCGATCGATGCACTGGGCCAGCCGAAGGTCGCCCCGACGGCGTGGCCCAGACGATAGATCAGAAGGTCAGCATGGGCCAGACCGTGGAGCACTTGTGGTCCTCATCGAACGTGGTGAGCAGACGCACGCCCCCGCCGGAGGCAACGTCGAACCCAAGCACAGTGCTGCTGCTGGTGAATTCAGGCCAGGCTACGGGAACCACATTGCCGACGCTGGGGTTGCCCGTCCTGGCGAAGTTGCTCCAATAGGTGGCCATTTGCCCCTGCAACGCAGTGCGTTCGTCATTTTGAAGATCGCGGAAGTTAAACAGGTACTGCAACTCGTAGGAGTGGGCCGCCCCCTGAGAGAAGCTCACGGTGGGGTTGCCTGCCGCGTCGCGGCCGACGCTCGGGATCGCGGTGCGGTCCCGGAACTCGTACATCCACACTGGGGAACCCTGGGCGCGAACACGCGTGGAGACCTGCAACCCCGGGCAAGAAAAGACCACGTCTGTGCCAATCGCGCTGGCAGCCAGGCTGGGCTGCAGGGCCGCATTGGCGCCATAGTTGGCGAGCGGGTAGTGCGTGGTCGTCAAGGTGACGCTGGAGACGCCCGTTCCGGAGGAAAGACCCGCAGCCGTCGGCTGATAGGCGGCGGGTTGCAGGGCAAAGCTGGTGTTCGACGGGTCGAAGTTCGACGCGGCGGCACGGCGTCCGAGTTCACCGGCGGCGATGAACAGGGCGTACTCGTCGCGGGTCGAACCGTTGATCACGGCGACCTTGTTGTTTTCCCCTGCCTGGAACGTTGCCTTGATGGACTTGGGCAGCACCAAGCCGTCGACGCTGGGCACCGGGCTGGAGTTGAGCTTGCCGTACTCCGCCATCAGCGTGTTCAATGCCGAGGCTGGGATGTTGCGCATACACGCCACGTCGACCGCCGCGCAAGTAATGCCCGCCGCCGTCAGGGCATTGGTGATCACGCTGCTGCCATTGGCTTCCAAAACTGTACGCGTCTGCTGCCGGTCGACGGCATAAGCGCCGCTCTGGACAATCGCGCGGTTGAACAAGCCCTTGGAAAGAGGCGAGGCCAAATGCGTCATGACACTGAAGCCGCCTGCCGACTCGCCAAAAATGGTGACATTGTTCTTGTCACCGCCAAAATTCGCGATGTTTTGCTGCACCCAGCTCAGGGCCTTTTGCTGGTCCATGATGCCGTAGTTACCCGAAGTTCCGCCTTGTTCCGCGGCCAGGGCCGGGTGGCCGAGAAAACCCATCGCTCCCAGGCGGTAGTTGATGTTCACCACGATCACGCCGCGTGAGACCAGGGGCGAAGGATTGCCGTAGGTCACGGCGCCACCCGTGAGGAACGCCCCACCGTGGATCCACACCATCACGGGGAAGGGCCCGGGGCCGCTGGGCGCGAACACATCCAGGTAGAGGCAGTCTTCATTGACCGAGGCGATAACGAACGCGCTGGTGCCGCTTTGCGGGCAGGTGTTGGCCGAAGCGGTTTTAGCGATCGGCGTCGTCCAGGGCGCGGGATCGACCGGCGCGCGCCAGCGCAGATTTCCTACAGGGGGCGCTGCGTAAGGTATGGCGCGATAGGTGCGCATGCCATTGGATTCCACCATTTGAACAGGCCCTGACGCACTCTGCGCCAGGTCAGGCGCTGCGTTGCCGCTGCCTCCGCCGCCGCAGGCGGCGAGCAGGCCGAGCAGGCCGGCGCTGAGGAAGGCGCGCCAGCTGCGGCGCGGGTCGTTCGGGGTGGTCATCATGAAGCGTCTCCTGAGGTTGGCCGGATCATGGCGGCGGATCATTCACGATTTCTATCGCGCTCGTGACAACTAAGGGAAGTCCCGGATATGGCGTTCTGCACTTCAGTTCGGCGGCGGGTTAGAGGCGACGCAAAACCAGCTCATGCACGAGTCGGTTTTGCGTGGATGCGACAATATTCATATGACAACCGCCCACGAAATTTCCCCTGGCCTGGCGGTACGCGGTATCCGTCCGCCGTTGCGCTTGCACGATTTCAAACTCATCGCCTTCGACATGGATTCGACCTTGATCAACATCGAGTGCGTGGATGAGATCGCAGATGCCGCGGACCGCAAGGCCGAAGTCGCCGCTATCACCGAAGCGGCGATGCGCGGCGAGATCACCGACTACAAGGACAGCCTGCGCAAGCGCGTGGCACTGCTGCGCGGCGTGACCGTGGCGGACATGGATCGGGTCTATGCCGAACGGCTCCAGCTCAACCCCGGCGCCGCCGAACTTGTCTCCGCGTGCCAGGCCGCCGGAATGAAGGTGCTGCTCGTCTCCGGTGGCTTCACTTTTTTCACCGACCGCATACGCGACCGCCTGGGCGTCGACTTCACGCGCTCGAACGTCCTCGAAATTGAATCCGGCCCGAACTGTGGGCAGCTCACCGGCCGCATGGTAGACCAACCCTGGGGCGACATCTGCGACGGCGCCGAGAAGCGCAAGATGCTGCTGGAGACGTGCGCGCAATTGGGTATCTCGCCCAAGCAGGCGATTGCCATGGGCGATGGCGCCAATGACCTCCCTATGATGGCCGAGGCCGGCCTGTCGGTGGCCTATCGCGCCAAGCCCATGGTGCGCGAGCATGCAATGGTTGCGATCAACGAGGGCGGCTTGGACCGCTTGCTGGAAGTGTTTAGTTCGGCAAACTCACCGTAAACACGGTCCCCTGGCCAAGCGCACTGGCGACCTCGATCGCGCCGCCGTGCATCTCCACGGCGTTCTTCACGATGGCCAGGCCCAAGCCGGTGCCCTGGATCGCGCCGACGTTGCTCGCCCGATGGAACGACTCGAACAGGTGGGCGATCTCGTCGGCAGGGATGCCGATGCCTTGGTCGGCAACCTCGAATACCGTCGCCGACTGCTCGCGTCGCACGTTGAAGCGGACCTGCCCGCCCCCCGGCGAGTACTTGAGCGCATTCGACAGCAGATTGCTGAAGATGTGCCGCAGCAGCTTCTCGTCGTAGGCGCCCTCGCCCACGTCCTCCGCCACCTCCAACGCGACTTCGCTGCGGTCGCCCGGCTGCTGCGCCCGCGCTTCGTCGACGAACTGGCGGCACAACGACGCAACCTGGATTCGCTGCGGCTTGAAGTCCAGCATGCCGGCATCCGCTTTGCCCAGCAGCAGCACGCGGTCCATCATCCGCGACATTCGCTGCACGCCCGAGGCGATGCTGTCCAGCACCTCGATGCGCTCCGGCTGGGGCAGGCGGTCGCCGTAATGGCGAAGCAGTTCCTCCGCCGACAGGATCGCGGCCAGAGGCGTGCGGAACTCGTGGCTCGTCATCGCGACGAACCGGCTGCGCAATTCGTTCAGGGCCCTTTGCTGCTCGAGCGCTTCGCGGACCTCGGTTTCAGACTTCTTGCGCTCGGTGATGTCGAGGAACGTCCAGATCACGCCGGACTCGGGGTCGTTCGGGCGGATGCAGCTGCCGCCCATCTCCACCCAAAACAGGCCTCCGTTGCGGCGCTTGAGTTGCCGCTCGCAAACATAAGAGCCCGTGTCGACCAGCGATTGGCGCGCTTCCTCGCCGAATCGCTGCCACGATGCCTCGTCCGGATGGATGTAGCTGGAAGGCTGGCCGATCAGGATTTGCCGCGGGTAGCCCAGCATCTCGGCGAATTTGTCGTTCACCCACTCGTGACGCCGATTGACAGAAAGTACGATTCCCACCAGTGCGCTGTTGAGGATGGCTTCGCGCTCCGAGCTGGTTCTTTGCAGCTGTTCTTCTAACTGCTTGCGATGGGTGATGTTCATGATCCCCCAGACCGTGCCGTGCCCCAGACCCTGCCGGCTCACGGCCTTGCCCGAAAGAGACACCCAGATCAGCGTTCCGTCGGCGCGGCGCATTTGCAGTTCCGATTGGTACACCTCGCCGCGCGCGACGCTGCCGGCCACGTCGGCGCCGACGCGCAGGTACTCCTCTCGCGACAGGTAGAACGGCTCCACGGAAATGCCGTTGCGCGGGTTGGCGCCGAAGATGTCGAGCATGGCTTTGTTGGCCCATCGGAAACGCCCATCGGGCGTGAGGAAGGCGATGCCAACGATCGAACTTTCCAGGATGATCTCGCGCTCTTCCAGGACCGTGCGCAGCCGCCCATGAGACTCCTTGAGTGCCTCGACCATCGCATGCTCCGCCGCGATGCGCGCCTGCGCCTGCTCCTTGAAGCGACGCGCCACGTTGATGCGGTCCGCCAGTGCGAACGAGAGCAGCACCATCTCTAGCGCCGAGCCGATCAGAAGCGCATTGGACGTGAGCGCATTGGACGGCAGCACGCCGGTGTTGTGCAGTGCCAGCGTCACCACGCCGATCAGGAGCAGCGCCCACGCTCCGAAGAAATAGCGCGCACCCGCATACTTGCCGCGCACGCTGATCACACCGACGGCAACCATCGTCGCCACGCTCACCACCGCGAGCACAGTGACCATGTAGGTCGACACGCTATAGCGCAACGTCAGAGCGGCCAGGATGGCGAGCGCCCAGCCCGCCATTTGCAGCAGCAGGAAGCGATCGATGAGCGGCATGCGTGCCGGGCTGGACAGGAAGTTGCGCGCGAAGAGGATTCCGAAGAGCGCTGCGGTGGAAAGGCCAACCGGCGGCGACACGCCGTTCCACCAGGTCCACTGCGGCCAGAGGAACTGCACGCCCATGCCGGTGAGCGCAGCCTGTCCAACACCCATCGCGCCGGCAAAGCCCACGTAGAAAAGATAGCCGATGTCGCGCACCGACATGAAAAGCAGCAAGTTGTACAAAAGGAGGCCGATCAGGAGGCCGAAGTACAAACTGAGCGCAGCGTACTGCGCCTGGTCATGCCGCCACAGCGCGGCGGGCTGCCACAACGTGACGGGGGCTGACACCGTGCCTTCGGATTCAATGCGCAGGTAAACCACGTTGTCCGCACCGGGCCACAATCGCACCGGCAACACGTGGTTGCGATGCGCGATCACGCGAGTGGCGAAGGGGTAGGCATCTCCGCCGATCTGCTGTTCATAGCCGAATGCGGCGGCCGGCGAGTACAGCTCCAAACGGTCCAGGGGCGGGTACCCGATTTCAAGCAACCACTCCCGCGCGGCCGTTGACGCAGTGCGCAAGTTGATGCGCAGCCAGATCGCCGAAGACGTCAGGCCGAAATTGGCACCCGGGCCGGATTGCGGCATCAGGCGGAACCCAGCCTGAGCTTCTGGTTTGAGAATGTCGTCAAACCTAAGCTGCCCGCCTTTGTCTTCGAGGAACATGAAAGACGGCGACAACGTATAGCGGTCAGCCGCTTGCACCTCGACCACACCCGGTGGCGCCTGAGCCAGCGCCGGCGCGCATGACAGCCAGGCCCACAGCAGGCACAGGGACAACCCCCGGCCTGTCATGCGCGCTCCAGGCGGGGCGAACCGGCTTCGACCGTGAACTGCGCGAGCGTTTCGATGCCGCTGTCTCGCCGCGTCACGTCGCCGACGGCGCGCAACGTGGTCGTGAGCCGCTGCGGCGTGAACTCGGCCACACCGTAGCCTCGGTACCGCGCATCGCCGAACACAAAGTGCGGGTTCTCGGCCAGCTTTTCGCGAACCTTGTCCTCGCCCGATCCGGCGCGTGAAGTGATGCTGGTGCCGCAGAACTCCACGCCGAGCACAGCACTGTCCGGCACGTCGTAGTCCGCCTTCACGTGGCCTACCCAGTTCTCGTGAACGTCTCCCCCCAGCATCACCACGTTGGCCACCTGGTGGCGCTGCAGCGACTGGGTGAGGCGAGCGCGCGCCGCGCCGTAGCCGTCCCAGCCGTCGTTCCACAGCAGACGCCCGGGCCCCGGACGCGAATCGCGCGCGCCGAACAAGGTCTGCTGGCCCAGCACGCTCCATTTCGCACCGGCCTGCGCCAAGGTGCCGTCGAGCCAGCGTTCCTGCGCTGCGCCGAGCAAGGTGCGGGCCGGGTCGTTCCACGCAGCGCACGAGGATGGATCCACGTAGCTGGAGCCGAGCCTGCCACCGCGGGAGCAGACCTGCGCATCACGGTATTGCCTGCCATCCAGCAAAATGAGGTTGGCCAATCGCCCGAAGCGCTGTTGCGAATAAATTCGCATCTCGGCGCCGGACGAAAGCCCCGCTACCGCGCGGGTGAGCGCCGTAGCGCGCACCGGCATGTGCTCATAGAACGCTTGGTACGCCGCAGCGCGCCGACCAGCGAAATCGGCCACCATCGGGCCGCTGTCGCCGGCCATGAGGCCGGCATAGTCGTTCTGCACTTCATGGTCGTCCCAGGTGACGAGCCAGGGGCAAGCGGCGTGCATGGCTTGCAATTCCGCCTCGCCCTTGTACAGCGCATAGCGGCGCCGGTAATCATCCAGCGTCAACACCCAGCCGGCGTCAGGCAGGCGCACCGCTTTGGCCGCCGAGGGGTACTCGTAGATGTAGTCGCCCAGGAACAGCACGGCGTCGAGATTTTCTTCGCGCATGTGGCGCCACGCGCTGAAGTAACCGTGTTCCCAGCGCTGGCACGACGCGTAGGCAAGCCGCAGTTTTTGTGCCACCGCATGGGGGGCGGGAAAAGTTCGCGTGCGTCCCACGGCGCTCACCGCGTCACCGGCCATGAATCGGTAGAAATACCAGCGGTCAGGCTCCAACCGTTGCGCTTCCACGTGCACGGAATGGGCGAGTTCCGGCAGGGCCTGGTGTTGGCCGCTTTGTGCGATGCGTGCGAAGCGCTCGTCATGCGCGATCTCCCAACGCACGGTGAATGGGCGCGTTGTCGGGGCGCCGACCAACCGGGTCCACAGCACGACCGAGTCGTGCGTGGGCGAGCCGCTCGCCACGCCCAGACCGAAAGGTTCGGCGAGCGGGGGCGTCTGGCTCCAGGCGCTGCGCGGCAGCCAAAGCGTTCCCGCTGCGCCTGCGGCCAGTTGCAACAGCCGGCGGCGCTCGATCTTGGGTGGGTGAGCCATGGCCGGCTGACTATAGCGCGGCGGGCCGCGTGGTCTACGCGCTGGTGCCGGTGCGTTTTGCTCTGGACAAGCGCCAAAGCAGGAAGACCACGATCGAAATGTTCAACAGGTTCCAGGCCAGTCCATTGATAAAAGCGGCTCGGTAGGAACCTGTTGCGTCGAACACGGCGCCCGACATCCACCCCCCCAACGCCATGCCAAACATCGTGGCCATCAACACGGTGCCAACGCGCGCGCCGGCCTCGCGCGGCGAAAAATGCTGGCGCACGATGAGCGCATAGGCCGGCACGATACCGCCCTGGAACAAGCCAAACATTCCGGACACCACATAGAGCGACACCAGGCCTTTGAACGGCAGGAAAAAGAGCAGTGCGATGCCTTGCAGAATCGATCCGAGCAGCAACGTTTTCAGTCCGCCGATGCGGTCAGAAATCCATCCCGACATCAATCGACTCACGACGCCCAGACCCAGCATCAGAGCCAGCATCTCAGCGCCGCGCGCCGCCCCGAAGCCGAGGTCGCCGCAATACGCAACGATGTGCACCTGCGGCATCGACATCGCGACGCAGCAGGACACCCCCGCTACGCACAGCAGCGCCTGCACGACGCCGGGCTTCATTCCCATCGGTCGATCAGTCGCATGCGGGCCTGCGCTCACCGTCGCCGCCATGGGCGTCGCGAGCGGCGGGCGCCGCCGTAGCACCAACGTGAGAGGCAGTATCGACAACACGCAAAAGACGCCGACGCCGATGTAGGTTTGGCGCCAACCCACCGTATCGATGAAGTGCTGCATCACGGGTGGCCAGACTGCGCCCGCCACGTAGTTGCCGCTCATGCAGATGGCAAGGGCAATGCCCCTGCGCCGGTCAAACCACTGCGAGGTGTCTGCGACCAGCGGCGCGAAAGTGGCCGAAGTACCAAGCAGGCCGATGAACGCGCCCTGTGCCGCGCAGAAGAGCCAAAGGTTGGGCGCCAATCCGGCCGCGATGAACCCCCCGCCCAGGCCGACGGCGCCCAGGCTGACCGGGACTGCCACGCCGAAGCGATCGGCCAGCCGGCCCATGAGCACGCCGCCCAGTCCGAACCCGATCATCGTCAGTGTGTAAGGCAACGAGGCGTCGCCTCGGTCGACCCCGAACTCCTGCTGGATGGCCGGCAACACGACGGACACGGCGTACATCCCCGAACCGCCGATGGTCATGAGCAGGAGCGAAACCCCCAGGCGCATCCAGGCGTAAGGCGATTCAATGTCTTTCGGCGAAGCGGTGACATGTGTCATTGGTGTGGTATTTGACATGAGTGGCCGCCAATTTCCAACATCTCTAAGTGCTTTCCACATTGCCGCCTCGCCTGACGGTGGAATAAGGTTCGTGTGGGGCCCCTGGATCGGGTTGTTTTTAGCGCCTGTTGGAGACTTCGATGAACAAATTCATGCTGGCAGTGCAGGTCGCCCTGGCCGGGACTTCGCTGGCCGCAACCCAGGTCACGCTCGCGGCAACCGTGGTGGTGGGGCAAGTGGGTCCGATGTCTGGCCTCGACGCCAATCAAGGCCGAGCCTATGCGGCGGGCATGCAGCTGGTCTTTGGCAACGTCAACAAGGCGGGTGGCGTTAACGGCCACACCTTCAAGTTCGTTCGCAAGGACGATGGCGGACGGCCCGAGGACACTGTGAGCGTCACCAAGCAGATGCTCACCGAAGACAAGCCGCTGGTGCTTGCCGGCTACTTCGGGAACCGCAACATCTCCGAGCTGGTAGGCGCTGGCCTGCTGGAAAAAGAAAAGATCGCCCTGGTCGGTTACCGCGCCGCCGAGGTCCGCCCGGAAACACCGCTGCTCTACAGCGTTCGAGCCACTCTTCGGGATGAGATCAACAAACTCACCGAGCATTTGGCCACCATCGGCATTACCCGGCTCGGCCTGTTCTATGAAGAGGGTCCCGGTGCGCCTGCCCTGATTGCAGCGACCGAAGAAGCGGCCAAGAAGACCAACGCCGCCATCATGGCCAGGGCCTCGTACCCCTCGGGCACCACGCGCGTTTCCCCCGCCATCGACGTCTTCACGAAAGTGACGCCGCAGGCCATCATCATGGTGTCCAGCGGCGCGGCCGCGGCCGGCTTCATCGAGCAATACCGTGCCGCCGGCGGCACCGCGCAGTTGTTCGCGCATTCGGGCGCCGACATCGAGCAGCTGTCCAAGCGACTGGGTGAAGAGCAGATGCAGGGCGTCGCCATCGCACAGGTCACGCCCAGCCCGTACAAAATTTCCAGCCGTCTGGCCAAGGAGTTCGCCGACGCGGTCGCGAAGGAAACGCTGGAAGTGCCGGTGAGCTACGCGATGATGGAAGGCTACATCGCCGGCAAGGTGATTGTCGAAGCCGTGCGCCGGCAGGGCGCACGCCCGACGCGCGAAGGGATGGTCACCGCGCTTGACGGCATGGACAACTTCAACCTGGGCGGCTATGCGGTCGGCTTCAAGCCCGGCATGCGTACCGGTTCGAAGTTCGTGGAGCTGTCGATCATCAGCGGCGCCGGCAAGATCCGCCAATAGGCTTGTAGCGGACCGGCGGCTAGGCTTGCCAGACGCCGTAACCTTTAGCGCGCAACGCGATTCCCAATTCGACCTCCATCTGCCGTGCGGCATCGTAGGGCATGGGGTTGTACCGGTCGTACAGCTGCGGCAGCAGCTGCAAGCCGAAGTCGCGCACGAAGGTGTTGGCCTGGATGCCGGCCTTGTGCTTGTCGAAGCGCACATCGGGATCAAGCCCGGTCATACCCACATAGACGAACGGCTTGCCTAACTGCCAGTCGGGGTTGGCGCGCCGGAATTTGCCAACGCTCCAGACTTCATCGGACAGCTTGATGATGTAGACGTGATAACGGTGCGCGCGTTTTGCCTTCGGCTTCTTTGCTGCGGGCGGCGGCGCCTCACTCTCCGGCTTGCGCATAGGCCTCGCGCTCGAACCGGTTGTCTCGCTAGGGCCGGCGGCCTCGCACCCATTGGAGCGCGCTCGACATGCAATACGCCGGCACGAACAGTGGGCCCCAGCGCTCGTACTGGCGCACATGAACATGCTCATGAGCGCGCACGCGGCCGAGCACGGCGTGGTCGATGCCCACCACCACATGGCCCAGCGTCATCGCGCAAAAGCAGAATGGAGCGGGCGGCCGACTCGCAAGGCGGCCGATTGCGCCGCCGCCGAATTCGACCACGCCCCGATGCAGGCGCGCCGACCCGCCGCACGCGACCATGAACAGCCCGGCCAGCAGCCCAAGCAGGCTGTAGGGACTGGCCCACACATAGGCCGCCGCGCGAACCGCTTTGTGGGCGAGAAAAGCAGACGTCATCGCTACTGCCCCGGGTCCCAACGCACAGTGGCAATGACGGCTCGCCTGACGCAGCGCCACCGGTGGAACAGACCCGGACCCCAGGCCGCAAAGTCTCCTTCGCGCTGCAGCACCACCGTCCGCACTGTCCCTCCAGTAAAGTCCGCGGACCGGGAGAAGTCGATCCGAAATTCCGCCCCTTCGGTGACAAGGACAGACACGGTGCGCCCTTCGCTCCTCGGCTTGCCGTTGCCGCTGTCGTGGCCCGACGGATGCTCATACCACTTGACGCACAGACCCTTGACCGGCTGCTCCTTGGGCACGTGCCGCAAGGCGCCGAGACTTTGCAGCGCCCAGGGACTGAAGCCGATAAACCAGCCCGTCCCCTGCGTGTCAAGGTCGCGCGCGTTGCCGGTGTCGATTTCGATGGCGGTATCCATGGGCGATTGCACTATACGGCGAACAGTGCACAACGGGCCTCGTCCCTGCGGCTTCGCAAGACGTCAATCGGAACCTCACGAGAGCTCCTCATGTATTTTCGGCTCGTTACCCGTGGGACAGGGCCGACAAGCGTGAAGGCAGGTTTCCGACGGGGCTGGGCGCACGTGGCGCTTAATGTGAACTCGACACTTCGAGGAAAATCCATGGAACGAGCCGCACCCCGCCACTTTTCAATGCTGCGGGAGTTTCACCTGGCCGACTTCTTCACGCTGGGTAATGCAGCGTGCGGCGTCGGCGCAGTGTTCTACGCGATGCTCTTCATGGCCACGCAGGAGACATCGCACTTTTACGCTGCAGCCGCGCTCGCGCCCGCAGCATTCATCTTTGACGTGCTGGACGGACGAATCGCGAGGGCTCGTCACCAGCATTCAGCGCTCGGCCGGGAACTGGACTCGCTGTCCGACGTGATCTCGTTTGGCATGGCACCCGCCGCGCTCGGGTTCGCAGCAGGCATGCAAGGCGGCTGGGACGTTGCCGCGTTGATCTACTTTGTGTGCTGCGGCGTCAGCCGGCTGGCGCGCTTCAATGTCACCGCCGAATCGTTGGCAGGAGACAGCGGCAAGGTCAAGTACTTCGAAGGCACCCCCATCCCCACCAGCGTGATCCTGACCGGCGTGCTGGCCCTTGCCGCGTGGCAGGACCGTCTGGGCGATTCGCTCTGGGGCGGCAGCTACGCGATCGGCCCCTGGCAGTTGCACCTGATGTCGCTGCTTTTCGTGTTGTCGGGCAGTCTCATGATCAGCAAGACACTGCACATCCCCAAGCTCTGAGCATCGCGAGGAGAAGTCATGGCCCTCAGCATCGACGGCCCCGCGGGGCAACTTCATGTCGACGACGGCGGCAGCGGCGGCATGCCGGTGCTGCTGATACCCTCGTACGCCGGCAGCGTGAGCCATTGGCGAGCGCAGGTTCTGCACTTGCGGCTGCACCGCCGCGCGATTGCGATGGACCTGCGTGGCCACGGCCAATCGGACCCGCCGACCGATAGCAGCTATCAAATATCCGATCTCGCACAGGACATTCACGCCGTTGCGCAGGCGTTGGAACTGAAGCGCTTCGTTCTCGTCGGCCACAGCATGGGCGGCGCTGCGGCCGCGGCGTACGTCGGCGCCTACCCGGAACGCGTCGCCGGTCTGGTGCTGGTGGGCACGCCCGGCAAAGCCGATTCCGCCCAGGCCCAACAGGTGATTTCCAGCATCAAGAGTGACTACGACACGGTGATGACCGGCTATTGGAATACGCTAACGCAAGGCGCTGGGCCCGGAGTGCGGGAATTGCTGGAGGCCGACCGGCGAAAGATCGAGCGCGAGCCCTCCACTGCCATGATCGAAGCAGTGTTCGCCTTCGATCCGTTGCCGGCGCTCACGGCGTACCATCGGCCCAAGCTGATCATCGACACCGACCATGGCGACAGCCCGGCGGCCCTCTACCGGCAGCTGCCCGACGTGACGCGCAAGGTAGTTCACGGCACCAGCCATTGGCCGCATCTGGACAAGCCGCAGGAATTCAATCGGCTGCTGGACGACTTCCTGGCTTGGATTGCCTGACGCGGACCGCGCCAGGCAATCAGAATTTGCCGGGTGTCTCTTGCTGTTGTGGCCTGGGTTTTGGCAAGTCTGCCAAGTCTGCCGGTCCCGACATGGCGGCGTGCAGGGCCTGCAGGTCGGTGGCCAGCGCGTCAGGATCGTCGTCCTCGGGCGGCCGGGTGTCGCCTGCCTCGCCCGGCTGCGTGTCGCCGGCGTCGTCCCAGGAGGTCGGGTCGGGCATAGGCGTAAATCCCTGCTTGGCCTTGCCGCCGAACTCCCAACCCACGCTGAACAACCAGTCGCGCGCGTGCGGCTCGAAGCGCAGCAGCTGCTCCCAAAAACTCTCCTGGAATGCGTGGATGTAGCTCACCAGCTGGTCGTCCGCCTTTCGAACCAGAAACTGAACATGCATTCCGGATTTGTGCTTGCGCGTGAGAACGGAGAGGATGCGAATGTCAATCCAGTCCGACGGGACGCCGTGCTTGCTCATGGTGTCTCGCAGCACGACGTGCACGAGTTCGCGGCGCGGCCCATTGCGGGATTTGTCCGGTTCCGCCTCATTGTTCGCGAACTGCGACGGTCGCGAGTGGGGGGCGGGTGCGGATGCTCCGCCCGCGCCGAAGATCTTTTGCATCAGTCCCATGGTTAACGAGCCCTCTTCGCTGGTGGTCGGCGCATTATGCCGAGGGCGAGGTGCAAAGGCACGTGGTTTTAATCCTTGAGCAGGAACAGCATGCGCGTGCCCGCGAGTTCGAGCACGTCGTGATTGGAGAGCATCACCGCTTCGGGGCCAAATCCATCGCCGTTGAGGGTAGGCCGGGTGGCGCCGTCCAGATGCGCCACGTAGTAGCCGTCGCGCCGGTGCGACACGGCCACCACCGATACCCCGGGCTTGCCGAACGTCGTCACGGTTTTTACCACCGGCATCTCCAGACCCGCCGACGACCCGCTTAACACCTGAAAGACCGCGTGCGGTTGCTTGGCAGACTGGCCCTGCGAATCCAGCTTCATGGCCGCCGTCTCGTTGAAGCCGCTGGGGCGCTCGCTGGCGGCGAGGAACTGGATCCGAAAGTTGCCGATGGCGACCACCTCGCCGTCGTGCAGGCGCTGGCGCTTGACCATCTGGCCGTTGATGTAGGTGCCATTGGTGCTGCGCAGGTCTTCGACGAAGACATCGGCAAGGCCTCGCAGCTCAAAAACGCAGTGGCGCCCGCTCACCACCATGTTGTCGAACACGATGTCGTTGTCCGGGTTTCGGCCCAGCGTCGTGCGGTCCTTTTGCAGGTACACGTGCTTGATCTCGACATCTTCGACCGAGGCGATCAGTTGCGGCATGGACGACATCCTAGTGCGCCACGCCGCGCACGGCAATCGGTGCAGCCCCGCGCCTAAGGCTGCGTCCCCTCCACCACCCGGTGGTACACCATCTTGCGCCCACGGACGCGGTCGATGCCCGTGAATTCATCCGGGGAGTCGAAATGCAATTCGATGGTGGCGAACGGCACCATCGGCGCGGCGGGAGGTTGGCCGTTCACGCTCGTGTAGCGGCGCTTCAGATTCGTCCCGTCGAACCGCCAGAGGCCGTGATGGGCGTTTTTGGCGAAGACTTGGCGTGAATCGGTCACCACCGAGTGTTCATCGAAGCTGCCGTCGGACTGCAACACGAGCACGCGGCGCACCTGTGTGCCCTGATCGTGGTATTCGCGCAGCCAAGTGCCCACCAGTCGTTCGACCACTTTCTGCTGAGGCGATTCGTCGGGCGGGCTGCCACATCCACTCAGCACACCGGAAGCCAAAGCAATGACGACCCAACAGCGAGACCTACGGATGAGTCTTGACATGTTTCATCCTAGGCGGGGGCGGCGCATGGCGCAAGCCAAATTGCTGTAAGAAACCCTGCGCGCGCACGACCACCGATCAGTCCACAATGCAAATTGCGAAGGAGTTTCCATGATGAAAGACCGAAGAAATATGCTGATCGGCCTGGCCGCAGCCTCGGGCATCCTGGCGGGCCTGCGCGGCCTGTTCACCAGCACGCCCGCACAGGCGGCCGTGCCGGCGGTCTACGAAGTCACCCGCACCGAGGCCGAGTGGCGAAAGCTTCTCAGCGCACAACAGTTCCAGGTGCTGCGCAAGGCCGGCACCGAAACGCCGTTCACCAGCCCGCTCGACAAGGAAAAGCGCGCGGGCACGTTCAGCTGCGCGGGCTGCGCCTTGCCGCTTTTCTCGTCCAAAACCAAGTTCAACAGCGGCACCGGCTGGCCCAGCTTCTGGCAGCCTCTGGACAAGGCGGTGGACGAGCACGCGGATACCACTTTGGGGATGCGGCGCGTGGAAGTGCTGTGCCGCCGCTGCGGCGGCCACCTCGGCCACGTGTTCGACGACGGTCCGAAGCCCACCGGCTTGCGCTATTGCATGAATGGCCTCGCGCTTAACTTCACCCCTGCTTGAGGATCACCATGAAGTCTCTCCCCTCCCTCCCGCGCCGGAGCTTCGGCGTTGTCCTCCTGGTCGCGGCCGCAGGCGCGGGTTGGCTCGCCCTCGGTAGCGCCGCCGAAAAGGCCGTCAAGCTGCCGCCGCCTGCTTTCGACGCGCCGGCTGCGAGCGCGCAGGAAACGGCCGTCTTTGCGGGCGGCTGCTTTTGGGGCGTGCAGGCGGTGTTTCAGCACACGGCCGGCGTGATCAACGCCGTGTCGGGCTACGCCGGCGGCGACCAGAAAACCGCAACGTACGAGATGGTGAGCACCGGCCGCTCGAGCCATGCCGAAGCCGTGCAGATCACCTACGACCCCAAACAAATCTCGTACGGCAAACTTTTGCAGATTTACTTCTCGGTGGCGCACGACCCAACGCAATTGAACTACCAGGGCCCCGACCACGGGCCGCAGTACCGCTCCGCCATCTTTTTCCGTGACGCCAACCAGAAACAGGTGGCCGAGCGCTACATCGCGCAGCTCGATGCGGCGCGCGCGTACCCGGCCAAGATCGTCACGCAGGTGGCGCCGCTCACGACGTTCTACGTCGCTGAAACTTACCACCAGGACTACGCGACACTGCATCCGAATCAGCCGTACATCGCCACGTACGACCTGCCCAAGATCGCCAATCTGAAAAGCACGATGCCGGAAGTGTGGCGCGACAAGCCGGTGCTGGTTGCGGCGAAGAAGTAGGCCTCTCATTCGAGGCTGAACCATCGGATTCAGGCGCTTTCGGGCTCGCGCAGCAACGGCCGCATCATCCAGAGCCCCGCAGCGGGGCCCAGCGCCAGCCAGGGCAGCACAGCTGCAAGCGGCCAGACCTGCACCGCCCGGACGACCAACTCGATGCTCACCACCGAGATGGCGAACCCGATGCAATTGGTGAACGTGAGCACACTGCCCGCCACGGCGGGCGGCGCGTTGCGCGCGGTCAACGTGGAAAACTGCGGTGAATCGCCGGCCACGCTGGCGCCCCAGAGCAACAGCCAGGCCATGAAGACTGGCAAAGGCGCATGGAGCATCACCGGCGTCGCGAGACAGCAGGCACCGCTGGTGGCCAGCTGTATCTGGGCCACTCGGGCACTGCCGAGGCGGCGGGCCATCAGGCCACCGCCCACACAACCGACGAAGCCGGCGGCAATCGTCCAGAACGCGGCGGCACTGACGACAGCGCCAGACAGGCGCGTCGCCACGATCAGCGGCACCAGCACGATGAAGGCGTACAACTCCCACATGTGGCCGAAATAGCCGAACACGGAGGCCCGCAACCGGCGGTCGCTCCAGATGAGGGTCAGGGCACGCGGCGTGATGCGCGTGCTGGATGGCGCTGCTGAACTGGGCGGAACGAGTAGCGCAGTGGCCAGGCCACCGCAGGCGGCCAGCACCGACACCGTGATGATCACCGCTTGCCAGTGCACCCCGCCGGCCCCCATTGCGGCCAGCGCACGCAATCCATGAGGCAGGGCGGTGCCCAGCACCAGTGCGCCAATAAGCACACCCATCACTGCGCCGAGCCGCTCGCGATACCAACTGGCGGCGATCTTCATTCCCACCGGGTAGATGCCGGCGAGCAGGAAGCCCACACAGAACCGGATTGCGATCATCACGCCAAGGTGGCCGTCGGCCCACAGCAGCGAGACATTGGCCGCCGCGCCCAACAGTGAACACGTCAGGAACACGCGAGGTGCGGAGAAGCGGTCCGCCAGCATCAGGAGGGCGAAGACCAGCGTGCCGGCCACGAAGCCCAACTGCACTGCGGAAGTCAGCGAGCCCACGGAGGCCGCCGGCAATCCCCAGGCCTGCTGCAAGTCGGGCATCACGGCGTTGACCGCAAACCACAGCGAAGTCCCGGCGAACTGGGCAGCCACAATGACGGGAAGGATGCGCCTCGGTACGGGTATGCCCATGTGCCGAGCATACAAGGCGAGTCCGCGCTAACCTTGGCGCCATGATCCCTTTCTCCGTACTTGACCTGTCCCCCATCACCGAAGGAGGCGACGCGCGGCAATCGTTTCGCAACACGCTGGACCTCGCGCAGCACGCTGAGCGTTGGGGCTTTAACCGCTATTGGCTGGCCGAGCACCACGGCATGCCGGGCATCGCGAGCGCGGCGACCGCAGTTCTCATAGGCCACGTTGCCGGTGGGACCCAAACGATTCGGGTGGGCTCGGGCGGCATCATGCTGCCCAACCACTCTCCGCTCGTGATCGCCGAGCAGTTTGCAACCCTGGAAGCGCTTTACCCCGGCCGCATCGACTTGGGCCTCGGCCGCGCGCCGGGCTCCGATCAGGCGACCGCGCGCGCCCTGCGCCGCAACCTGATGTCCGACGAAGACCAATTCCCAAACGACGTCGTGGAGCTGATGGACTTCATGTCGGACGAGCCGCGCCAGCGCATCCGGGCGGTGCCGGGCACCGGCGCCAAGGTTCCGGTCTGGATTCTCGGGTCCAGCCTGTTCGGAGCGCAGCTCGCTGCCATGCTGGGACTGCCCTATGCATTTGCCTCGCACTTCGCGCCCCAGCAATTGATGGAGGCGATCCAGATCTATCGGGCCACCTTCAAGCCCTCTGCTCAGCTGGACAAGCCCTACGTGATGCTCGGCTTCAATGTCTTCGCCGCCGACACGGACGAAGAAGCGCAGGTGCGGGCCACCTCGGCGCAGCAAGCCTTCGTCAACCTGCGCAGCGGAAGGCCCGCGCGCCTGCCGCCGCCGCTGCCCGGCTACCGCGAAAAGGCGGACCCTGCCGCGCGGGCCATGTTGGACAGCGTGCTTTCCTGCGCGGCGATAGGTTCTCCCGCGACCGTGCGTGAAGGACTGAAGGCCTTCATCGTCCGCACTGGAGCCGACGAACTCATGATCACGTCACAGATGTTCGACCACGATGCGCGTTTGCGCTCCTATCAGATCGCCGCGCAGCTAAGGTCCGAGCTGGCCTGACTCCAGCAGCTGGATCTCGTACATGGCATCGCCCATGTAGCGGTGGGTGCCGAACGCGGCGGAGACGGCGGCGCTTTCGGCCGCCTGCCACTGGTCGAAAATCGCACGCTCGGCGTCACTGAGCGAATCGGGGTCCGGAGATTCGCCGTAGGTCGCGACGATGCGAAGGTAGGCCTTGTACACAGGCGCGACAAGTATCGGATCGCCCAGCGTGCCTTCCAGCGCAGCGCAAAAGCGCTTCTCCGCATCTCGACGCTCGCCACCGGACACGCCATCGGCTTCGTAGAGGATCAGGGAGTAGCTCATGGTGCAGTGAGCCATTATCGTCCCGCGATACGGTTATCCTGCACCTCCCCATGGATGCACGTCACCCCACCCCCGACAAGGAAGCCATCGCGCTGCTCGAGCCGTTCGACCGGCTGACGCTCGATCGCGTCCACCTCATCTCAACGCGCGCACAAGCCGAGGCGGCGGGGCTGGAATTGCGCACGACGAAAGCCTGGGGTTTCGACACAGAGTCGAAGCCGACCTTCTTCAAGGATCAGCTATCGGAAGGGCCGCACATCGTGCAACTGGCGACGCTGGAGCGGGCTTGGGTGTTTCAGTTGCACGACCTCGAGTGCCGAGCTGTGGTGGCCGAACTGCTCGGAGCACGCGGCATCGTCAAGGCGGGCTTCGGCCTGGGCGACGACCGCAAGCGCATCGTGAGCAAGCTGGGAGTCGACCCCGCCGACGTGCTGGAACTGAACGCAGTGTTCCGGGAACGCGGCTATCGCAAGGACATGGGGGTCAAGGCCGCCGTCGCGATACTGTTCAATCGGCGCTTCATCAAGTCGCGCAAGGCGACCACGTCGAACTGGGCCAATGCGCGCCTGACCGAGGCCCAACTCGTCTACGCGGCCAACGACGCGTATGCCGCTGCACGCGTGCTTGAGGCGCTGGGGCTGGGGATTGGGCCGGACCAGCCGGCCCCAGGCGCCTAGTTGCGATTCGGGTTGTTCGGGCGCTGATCGAAGCGGTTTGGCACGCCATCGCGGTCGCGGTCGCCCATGCCCCGGTTACCCATGCCGCCAGGGGGCGCACCGCGCTCCCAATGACCGGCCATCAGGACCCAGCGGCCATTGCGCTCGACCCAACGGTCCGGCACCCAGTGCGCTCCGCGGCGTTCGCGAACCCAATGGCCCGCCACCCACACGTGCTGGCCGCTCCGCCAAGCCCAGTGACCGGGCGCCCATTCGTGACCGCGGCGGGATTCGGGCATCCGCTCCTCACGCGGCGGCGGCGGCGGCTGAGTGATCACGATGACGCGCTGTTGGGCAGTCGACACAGAGGGTGCCGCGACGAATGCGCCGGCTACCAGACTGGCGATGAGAATCTTCTTGAACATGGTTGTCTCCAAAGGATGAGCCGGGCCGACATGCGGCCCTTCCATTGAACGCCCAGACGCGCTCACCGTTGACCACTGTCCTGTAGGACGGGACCCATGGTCGAGTGCAGCGCCTAGGCCTAGCCCAGCTAACGGCGGCGCGGCGGCAGTGGATACGCCGGGTCGCTATAACCTGGGGTAGACGGATGCCCAGGGCGCACCAGCGAATTGATCAATTCTTCATCGGCGGCTGTGATATCGCATTCCACCGCCGGCAGGTAGTCCTGCCATTGCTTCAGTGTGCGCGGACCGGCGATGACCGAGCTCACAGCACGATGCGCCAGCACCCAGGCGGTGGCGAACTGCGCCAGCGTTTCGCCCTTGGCTTGCGCGTGCGCCTTGAGCCTCTGGGCAATTTGCAACGACTCCTCGCGAAACTCGGTTTCCGCGATGCGCTTGTCGCCGCGCGCTGCGCGCGTGCCCTCTTCCGGTGGCTGGCCCGGCGCGTACTTGCCCGTGAGCACCCCTCGCGCAATGGGGCTGTACGGCGTCACGCCGATGCCGTAGTGCTCGCAGGCAGGCAGGATATCCACTTCGGGCATGCGATTGAGAAGGTTGTAGTAAGGCTGGCACACGACGGGGCCGGGCATGCCGAGCTGCTGCGCAACACGCATGACCTCGGCGATGCGCCAGCCACGAAAGTTGGACACACCCCAATAGCGAATTTTGCCCGCGCGCAACATGGCGTCGAGCGCGCGCAGCGGCTCTTCCAAATCCATGCCGTTGTTGTCGCGGTGCAAATAAAGGATGTCGGCGTAGTCGGTCTGCAAACGCGCGAGGCTTGCGTCGATCTCGCGGATCATCCAGCTGCGGGAGAAGTGCGACTCATTGGGGCGCTCCGACATCTTGTTGCCAAGCTTGGTGGCAAGCACCCATTCATGACGCCGGCCCTTCAGCAATTCGCCCAGCATCGTTTCGGACGCACCCAGGCTGTAGACGTCGGCAGTGTCGATGTAGTTGACGCCGTTGGCCTGGGCATCAGAAACGATGGCGCGGGCCTCGTCGCGACCGGTCTGGTCGCCGAACATCATGGTGCCGAGGCACAACACGGACACTTGCAGATTGCTCTTGCCGAGCGAGCGGTATTTCATGTTGGATCTCCCTGGTCCCGAGCTTGGTCGCTGCTGGCTTCCTCCGCAGGCCGCACCTTCCGATGCCCGGCCTTGGCAAGAATTTCGACGTAGCACTGTACGCCGCCCTCCTTGGCGATGGTGTCGATCGATTCGATCAGGTTGCCGGCATGCACGTCGACCGCCGAAGACTCGGCAGCGCCAAGCTTGCAGTCGAAGTCCAGGAAATCAGCGCCGGCCGGCAACTCCCGGCGACGCTCCCGCTTTAGGTACTTGCGAATCTCGTGCTTGACCGCTTCGAGCACGCGGTCGGGATGTTTGCCATCGGGCTTCAGCTGGAACGTCTTTTTCATGCGTGATGGTAACGCCGCTAGGCCAGCAGCCAGGTTGCGGCCTTCTCATGGCTGGTGAAGAGCCGAAGCTCTAGCCCACTTCGCTGGGCTTCCGCTTCCACCACACCCGTGATCTTGGTGGCCTCGATGACAAGCGCGACTCTTGTCATCTGTAGCAGCCGCCGCGCCATCAGAGCGCCCACGGCCTGGCGCTCTGGCAAACCGAGCCACCCCAGGAGCCCGAACAGGTCGAGCAGGAGCCGCTTCTGCGGCAACTCCGCAAGCGCGGTTTGCAGCTCGCCCAGCATTTTGTCCCAGGCATCGATCGAAACAAGCCCGCTAATTTCACCCTGGAGGAAGCGGTCGTTCGGAATCAGGCGGAACTGCAGCATGCGTTTCAAGAATTTGCAAATTCACTGCCGGTGAACGCGATCTCCAGCGTGCCAAGCAGTGAATCGAACTGAGCCCTCCAACGCTCGCCCGGCGCCACCGGCCAGGCGTCCGTCCAGGTGCCCGTCGTCACGACATCGCCGGCTTGCAAGTCGGGCGCCCCCGGACAATCGCGCAGCGCCTGCAGGAAGAACAGCAGGGCGTGCAATGGGCCGTCGAGCACGCTCGCGCCTGCGCCACTGTCCACAGCCTCGTCCGCTCGGCGCAGCGTCACCTGCGCGGCGGCAAGTTCCCGCTCGAGCGCGATGACGTCTGCGGCCACGGAAGCGATGGGAATGCGCCGACCCACCAGCAAACGCGCATGCAGTCCGCCATCCGCCACCGTATCGGGCGCCTCGAATTTCCAGCCGGGCCGGTGCGACTGCACGACCTCGAAACCTGGCGCGACCCATTCAATGCAGGCGAAAAGCTCTGCCAGGCCGGTCCGCGCAGGCGGTGTTGCCGACATGCCGAACACCGCTTCGGGCTCCAGCCGCGGCTCACAAATGCCCGTCAAGGACACTTCGCCGCGCCCCTCGCAGAACGACAACGTGGTGTCCCATACGGTGCCCCACACGGGCGCGAAGACGTTGTAGCGCGGCCAGATGCCGCGATTCGTAAAACCGACCTTGTAGCCGCGCGGCCGCTCGCCGCGGGCAATGCGCAATTCGCGCACGGCCAGAGCGTGCTGGTACGCGCCGGCAAGGTCGACGCCACAGCCGTGTGGCCAGTAGCTCGCGAGGTCCTGGTGTTCAAGGATTTCTGCGGGAGAAAGAATCGGCATGCCGCCACTGTATGCCTATGCGGGACAATGCCGCGGTGGCTCAAGCCATATCCCGCGGCCCGGCTTTCCCAAAGTCATGAAAGAGATCAACGCTTGAAGCCTAAAACTAGCGAATGGCCGAGCAAGGTACTTGCCCTTCTCAAGGGCGGCAACGCGGCGGCTGCCATCGCGCAGATCAAGGTCGCGCCCAGCGTCAAAGACCTGAAGCAGCTTGCCGCTTTGCTCGCCAAGGGCGGCTTGCAAAGCCGCTGGCCCGATGTTGACGCCGCAGTGGCCGACAACCTCGCGTTGCTTTCGGCGCCACGACTGCACCGCTCACCCTGAAGGCGCAGGGCTAGATGCGGCTTTCAGCGTTGCTGGCTGTGATGACGGGGCGCACTTCAGCACGCGCCGGCCCCTCCTGCAGCATCCGCACTTGCGCTTCTAGCAGGTCGGCTTGGAG
Organism: Ramlibacter sp.; assembly: GCA_046590315.1. GTDB lineage: Bacteria > Pseudomonadota > Gammaproteobacteria > Burkholderiales > Burkholderiaceae_C > Ramlibacter. Next base: position 23,843 of record JBKJTX010000406.1, read on the forward strand.
GGCGCCCGCCCGCGCGTTGGAAATGTGCAATTGCGTTTCGCGTGGCAGACGCCGGGTGTTCTTTCCATCCCATTGGGCTCGGCCGCGGCTGGACAGGTTGTAGTAGATTGAAACCCCCTCGCGCAGTTTGACTGCACGTTCGGCTGGGTCGAGGTTCAATCCGGCGATCCGCTCGCGGCTCCACAACGCGGCCTCTTTCATGTGCAACGCCGCCACGTGCACCGATTCCACCGCATCGTCGGGATTGCGCAAGCCCAGCGCGCGAGCCGTGGCCGGTTCGAACTGCGCGATTCCCAGGTTGGGCGTGCCATCTTTGCTAGCGCCTGCACGCGGCACCCACGAGGTTTCGGCGTTGATGATCCCGTAGACGTCCTTGAAGCCCAAACCGACCTCCTGCAGCCGCGCGCGCTCGGCCGCTGACTTTGCGAGCAACAGACGCGACGTCATGTCGGGCGTGAGCAGCGCAGCTTCTCCGAGGCGCGTCGGCACCCAACGCATGCGCTGGCGCAGCTGATCGTAGTGAGGCCCATCCGCGTCGGCCACCGCGGGCGCGCTCAGCTGTAAGAGTTCCGGAAATTGGCGCAGCACGTCCGCCGGCAATTCCGCCACAACTTGCACCGCTTGGGCATGAACAGCGGCGATACCGGCCGACGCGCGCGGCGACAACCAGCCCTGCCACCCGGCAACCGCGAGACCTTCGAGTGCAACGACTCCGGCACATGCAACACAAAAACCGATCCGGGTAGGCCAGCGCGCACTCGGCATGTAGTCCCTTTCTTACAGCGATGCTGCAGGGACTGGATTCTGCCGGCCTAAGTTCAGAGGCGGTTGAAGCGGCGGCCGCGCTGAGCAGCTATTCGGGCACTAATTCATGGGTTCGCGATTTAGCACGCACCACGCCGACGGGCTTGGCGTCCCTAAGCACTACAACTTGGCCTGAGCCGCCTTGCGGTCTGCCACCACTTTCTGCGCGGTCGCGCGTTCGCCGATGAGCTTTCCGTACGCCTTGTGATCGATGCCGCCTGCTTGCAGCAGGTCTTCGCCGAATGCACCTTTGGTCGCCAGCGCCACCAATGGGAAATTGTTGAACGCGGAGCAATCGGCCTGCGTGAAACTCTCACCGGCGACATACGGCGCAAACTTCGCCAGCCGCTTGAACGCCGCAATATTTTGCGTCAGCTGCTCACGGATGCGCGCTTTGTTGCCTTCGCTCAACGGCGTCGCACCGAAAAATGTGGCGGCATAAAGCTGGCGCGCAACGATCTCCAAATGCCAGTCGATGAAGGTCGTGATCTCACGCACCTTTGCCGCGGCAAACGCGTCAGCAGGAAGCAGCGGGGGCTGGGGCCATGTCGCTTCGATCCATTCGAGGATGGGCTGGCTTTCGCACATGGCACCCTGCTCTGTGGTGATGAATGGAATCTTGCCCAGAGGTGAAGCAGACAGGATTGCCTGGTCATTGCTGTGCGTCGCGGCGTGGGCTTCCTCGAACGCAACGCCTTTCTCGAGCAGCGCCAGCTTCACCTTGTTGTAGTAGTTCGAGATCGGGGAGCCGTGGAGCGTGAGCATGATTGTTCCTTGCAAAGTCGCGTCACTGTAGACGCGTTCAGTCATACGCACTGCCACGCGCGGGACAGGCTGTCGGCGAGACCGAGGGAAACTTCAGTCGGGTTTGGCCCCCGACTCCTTCACCACCTTGGCCCACTTTGCCGTTTCGGTTTGCATGAACGACGCGAGCACCTCCGGAGTTCCGGTGGCGATGTCCAGCCCGAGCGTCGTCAACTTCTCGCGCACGTCGGGCAGCGCCATCACGCGCGCCGCCTCGGCGCTGATGCGTGCCTGCACCTCTTTCGGCAAGCCGGCGGGCGCGTACAACGCGAACCATGACGTGGCTTCGAAGCCGGGCAAACCTGACTCGGCGATGGTGGGGATGTTCGGCGCGGCGGCCGATCGGGTCGCGCTGGTCACGGCGATGGCGCGCACTTCGCCCCCCTTCACCAGCGGCAGCGCCGACGGCATGTTGTCGAAGATCATCGTGATGCGGCCACCGAGCAAGTCGGGCACGGCTTGGGCGCGACCTTTGTAGGGGATGTGCTGCATCTTGACGCCGGCCATCGTGTTGAAGAGCTCGCCGGACAGGTGAATGGAAGTGCCGCTGCCGGAAGAGCCAAAGGCAAGCGGTGTCTTCTTCGCCAACTCGATCAGTTCTTTCACGTTTTTTGCCGGCACCGTGTTGTTGACGACCAGCAGATTGGGCGTCGATGCAAGGAACGTGATCGGCGTGAAGTCCTTGATGTGGTTAAAAGGCAGCTTGTCGTAGAGCGCGGGGTTGATGGCGTGCGTGCCCACCGTGCCGATCAAAAGCGTGGTGCCGTCGGGCGGGCTCTTGGCGACGAAGTCCGCACCAATGTTGCCGCCCGCGCCGGGCTTGTTGTCCACGGTGAAGGTCTGGCCCAGCGATTGGCCCCACTTGTCGGCGAGTATCCGAGCCAACGTGTCGGGCGCCCCGCCCGGCGGAAAGGTGACGACGATCTTCACCGGCTTGGCGGGCCAAGGTGCGGTTTGCGCGTGTGCTGCGATGGAAAGTGAAAAGCCGGCGAGCAGCACGCCGCTGATGATGACGAGGCGGCGCGGCGAAAAGCGAGCGTTGGAAAGTAAAGACATGTGGGGCAACTCCTGGTTGGCAAAGAGCTTACGCGGCGCACGCGCCGCTGTCATTCCGGGTTTGACCCGGTACCAGCGGTTTATCGGTGGCGCATTCTGCACAGCAGCAAACGATGCTCAGGATTTGGGCAGGGGCCCCGATTGCCGGGCGCCGAGGTGCATGCCTGCGTCGAGCATCAACAGCTCACCCGTCACGCTCTTCGCGCCATCGACCAGCCACACGATCGCTTCGGCAACATCTTCCGGCGTGCTCGCACGGGCCAATGGCACGGTCTTTTCGTAGTTGGCCAAGACCCGCTCGTAACCTTCCTGACCGATGCCGTCTACGAACCAGCGCGAGGTGATGAGTCCGGGACAAACGGCGTTGACGCGGACTAGAGGGGCCAGGACGCGCGCCAGATGCAGCGTCATCGCGTTCACGGCACCTTTGGACGCGATATACGGCACCGACGAACCGATGCCCAACGCACCCGCTACGGACGACACATTGACGATACAGCCGCCCGCTGCCTTGAGATGCGGCGCGCAGGCGCGCACCATCTGGAAGGTGCCGACGGTGTTCACGCCCAGGATGCGCTGGAACGCCTGCGTATCGAGCGCATCCCAGCCCGATGCCTCACCGAACACCGAGATTCCCGCGTTGTTCACCAGGGCGTCGATGCGCTTCCAGCGCGTCATTGCAGCCTGTGCCATCGCCCTGCAATCGGCATCTTGCGAAACGTCGCCGCGCAGCAGCAAGGTGTCCGCGCCGGCGCTTTTGCAGGCGGCCCGTGACTCTTGCGCTTCACGCTCGCTCTTCGAGTAATTGATCAGCACGTCGTAGCCGCGCTCGGCGAGCATCAAAGCGGTGGCCGCGCCCACGCCCGTGCCTGAGCCGGTGACGATGGCAGTTTTTCGTTGATTCATCAAGCGAGTCTACTGCCCCGTCACTGTAGCTGCCTGAAGATGCGGCCGAGGATGTCGTTGACGAAACTGCCCACCGGGTCGTCGCGCGGTCTAGGCTTGGGGATGGGCTTGGGCCGGGGAATGTCGAACTCGGCGGCGGCGTCCACCCAGCGGTTGCGCAGCGCCTGTTGGAACACGTCGCCCACGATCGGAAGCGCACTGCGCGCGCCCTCGCCCCACGAACCCATGGTCACGTGGTTGTCATTGAAGCCGACCCAGGCGCCGGCCACCAGCTGCCTGTGCATGAGGATGAACCAGCCGTCGGTGTTGTCCTGCGTGGTGCCGGTTTTGCCCGCGACGTCGGCCTGAATACCGTAGCGCGTGCGAATTGCCGCACCCGTGCCTTCGTCGACCACCCCACGCATTACATCGACCAGAGTCAACGCTTCAGGCCTTGGCATGGCCCGCTCGGGCTCGCGTCGCACGAACTCTTCCAACAGTTTGCCGCCACGCCGCTCGATGCGCAGAACCAGCACGGGCTCCGCGTAGCGCCCGCCATTGGCAATCGCCGCGTACGCGGCCACCATTTCGCGCAAGGTCACGGGACTGGTGCCCAGGGCAAGCGAAGGGACGGCGTCCAGCTTGCTCTGGCGCACGCCCATGGCCCGCGCGAGTTCGGCCACTTTCTGCGGGCCCACCTGTTGCATCAGCTGCGCCGTGATCGTGTTTTTTGAAAAAACCAGACCGTCGCGCAAGGTCACGGCTTCACCCGTAGGCGGCGTGGCGTCGGTGGGACTCCAGACTGCGCCGCCCGAGCGAATGGCCACGGGTTGGTCGATGAAGGTGGAGGTCGGCTGGAAGCCCTGCATGAAGGCGGCGCCGTACACGAACGGCTTGAAGGTCGAACCCGGTTGCCGGCGTGCCTGCGCCACATGATCGAATTGTTCCTGAGCGAAATCGCGGCTGCCGACCCATGCACGCACGAATCCACTTCGCGGATCGAGCGCGAGAAACCCAGCCTGCAGCAGCGCAGCGTCCTCGCCCTTGCGGCGGCGCTTGTCGGCGAGCCCCTGCAGCTGCGCCATCTGCCGGTTCACCGCCTGGTTGGCGGCCTTTTGCAATTTGGAATCGATCGTGGTGCGGACCACCAAGCCGTCGGCGTAGATGTCGTAACCCTTGCGGTCAGCCCACTCGATCAGCCACTTGCGCAGGTTCTGCGCCACGTGAGGCGCCAGGCCCAGCGGCTCAACCTGCCGCTCGAAATCCACGCGCAAGGGCCGGCTCGACAAGCTGGCGACCTTTGCTCGATCCAATTTGCCGTGCTTCGCCATCTGCGTGAGCACCAGATTACGCCGCTCCAGGGCTCGCTCGGGATTGAGCACCGGGTTGTACGCGCTGGTACCCTTCAGCATGCCGATCAGTGTGGCACTCTGCAGCACGTCCAGCTTGTCGGCGCTGGTGTCGAAATACGTGCGCGCGGCCATCTCGATGCCGAAAGCGTTGTAGAGGAACGGGACCGTGTTGAGATAGGTTTCGAGGATCTCACGCTTGGAATACAGCGCTTCGATTTTCAGCGCGGTGATGGCTTCCTTGATCTTGCGTGTGATCGTCGGTGCGCGGCCGATGTCGTCGGGATAGAGGTTACGCGCGAGCTGCTGTGTGATGGTCGAGCCGCCCTGCCGCTTGCCCGAGAGTGTGGCCAGCAGCGCGCCACCGGTTCGCCGCAGGTCGATGCCGTGGTGCTCGTAGAAGCGGTGGTCCTCGGTCGCAATGAGCGCGTCCACGACGCTGGTAGATATCCGCGCCAGCGGGACCCATTGGCGATTGATGCGCTTGTATTCCGCCAGCACCACGCCGTCGGACGACAGCACGATGGCCGGCACCTCGGTCTTGACCTTGCGCAAGTCGGCAATCCCGGGGGTGAACGGGATGAGCACCAGCACGTAAGCCAGAACAAGTAGCGGCAACGAGAGCGCCGCGCGCCACGGATGGTGGCGCACCGCTTGCCATGCTTGCCGAGCAACGGCCTGCGCCCGCGAGCGTACGCGCGCAAGCCTGCCCGGCGTGCCACCGGGTTCGTCCTGGATCATGCGCAGAATCTAGGGCCACAGCTGCGACTCAGCTGTAGGACGGCAGCGCGTTAGGCGAGCACAGCGGGATCGTCGTTCACAAACGCATGTTTCATCAAGGCTAGCCTTCGCCCAGCCGCTGCGCCACGTCGCGCCGGCCCATCTTGCGCAAGCGCGCGATGGCCTCGATCTGCTTGGCCCGCGGGCGGGTTTTGCCGCCTTCCCATTTGTAGACCGACAGGGCCGACACACCCAGCAGACGGGCGAGCGCGGCCGCCGATAAACCAAGCCGCCGGCGCTGGGACGCCAAGCTCTTCGCGCTGAACCGCACCTGGCGCGAACCGGCCGCTTCGGCCTGTGCGGGTGCGGCTCTCGTCGTGACTTTCCCGATTCGCTTGACCTGCTGCTCCAGCGCCTGCATGCGGCGCTTGAGGTCGGCGATCTGGCCGCGGTACTGAGAGACCGATTTCTTGAGTGCCTGCGTTTCGCCGCGCACTTCCTTGCGCGAGACGCGTGAAATTTCGCTTTTGAGAACCGTACCGATATTGGACATGAAAGTATGTAATGGCCTGGTGCCGCGACCCGGTTCTGCGCTGGATCTGTGCGGCTTCGGCGGGATGAACTCCTGAGCCCCTATCTTAGCCGGGTTGTTTGGCCCGCATGTCGTGCACCACCGCCCTGGCCGCTCGTTCGGCAGCTTCTCGCAAGGCGGATGCGGCTGAGGCGGGCCCAGCGATGAGAGTTGCGTAGTCGGCAATGCCTGGGCCATCGTCTACCCAGCGCACCCAGTTCTCGCCGGCCGGACGTTTGCCGCCGGCGAACGGCGTCTCATAGAGC
>JBKJTX010000066.1:0-7700 GCA_046590315.1 Ramlibacter sp.
CGATGGCGCCAGCGTTTTCCGGGACCCGCCACCGCAGGCTCCCATCGAGGTGCCGCAGCTGCCGACCTCGTGCTCGATCCCGGCGCAGCGGGTGGCCCTGAACGATTACATGGCCGCACAGTACTACTGGTACTCCCAGATGCCGAAGCCGGATTCCGCTGCGACAACGCTCGACGGCTACTTCCATTCGATGTTGTTCACACCGACCGATCGCTACAGCTACACCCAGAGCACCGCGTCCTTCAATCAGCTCTTTACCGAAGGGCGCCGCACGGGCTACGGGTACTCGTTGGTCTGGGCCGATGCAGCCAAAACGACGCTGCACGTTCGCAACATCGAGCCGCTCGGCCCGGTTTCGCGTGCGGGTCTGCGCCGTGGGGATACGATCGTGACCATCGACGGGGCTACGCCAGCGCAGATCGTCGCGGGGAGCCTGCCGGTTGTCTCGACCGTCGGGGTTCCCAGGACGTTCCGGGTGCGTAACATTTTCGGGGTGGAGCGCGAATTCACCGTGCTGTCGGAGGATTTCGCGCTGACGCCGGTCGTCGTCGCCTCTACCTTGGCGGGAACGCGCGACGGCGCGCCGGTCAAGGTGGGCTATCTTGCATATACCCAATTCGTGGGCTACAGCAGAGCCCAACTCACGCAAGCGATGGCCGATTTCCAGACCAACGGCGTGTCCGAAATCGTCCTCGATCTGCGCTACAACGGCGGTGGCAGCGTGTCCGTGTCACGCGATCTGGCAAGCATGATCGGCGGACCTCGAGTGGCGAGCAAGCTGTTCGCCTACCTCCGCTACAACGACAAGCAAGTGATGCAGAACAGCTCCTACCTTTTCAACAGCATCGATCCCGAGCAGCCGCCCACATTCGACGGCGTGAAGCGGTTGGTCGTCATCGGAGGGGAGGACACGGCTTCTGCCAGCGAGCTGCTTATCAACGGGCTGAAGCCGTTCATCGACGTCGTGCTGGTCGGTGGTACGACCTACGGCAAGCCCTTTGGCTTCGTGCCGCGCGACGACTGCGGGACAACCTACAACGCGGTGAACTTCGAGGTTCTGAACTCCGCCGGCGTTGGCGGGTACACGGCCGGTTTTGCGCCAACTTGCTCGGTGGCGGACGACTTCACCCGCGACCTGGGCGATCCGCTGGAAGCGCGTTTGCGAGCAGCGCTCGATTACGTGGCGAATGGCCAATGCATGGCGCAAGCACCGCAGAGCAGCGTCCTCTCGAAGTCGGTCCGGCGCGAGGTTGTGGGCGAAGCCGGGCCCAGTCAGATGTTCCGCGACTGAACGCCCCTACATCAGCAAGTGTTCTCCGGCGTTGTCGCCGCCGAGGATCACATAGTTCACCTTGCGGATGTCCATCAGCTTGCGCCCACCCGAGTAGCTGATCGAGCTCTGGATGTCTTCTTCCATCTCGCGCAAGGTGTCGGCCAGTTTTCCCTTGACCGGCTCAAGGATGCGTTTGCCTTCGACGTGCCGGTACTCTCCCTTGTTGAAGTCCGACGCGCTGCCGTAGTACTCCTTGTAGAGCTTGCCGTCGACGTCGACCGTTTGGCCGGGCGACTCTTCGTGGCCGGCCAGCATCGGGCCGATCATCACCATGGTGGCGCCGAAACGCACGCTCTTGGCGATGTCACCGTGCTCGCGGATGCCGCCGTCGGCGATGATGGGCTTGGTCGCGACGCGGGCGCACCACTTGAGCGCCGAGAGCTGCCAGCCCCCTGTGCCGAATCCCGTCTTCATGCGCGTGATGCAGACCTTGCCCGGCCCGACACCCACCTTGGTCGCATCCGCACCCCAGTTCTCCAGGTCGATGATGGCTTCGGGTGTGCCGACGTTGCCGGCGATGACGAATGACGAAGGCAGCTTGGCCTTGAGATGCGCGATCATGTTCTTTACGCTGTCGGCATGCCCGTGCGCGATGTCGATGGTGACGTATTCCGGCGAAAGGTCCGCTGCGGCGAGCTGATCCACCGTCTCGTAGTCGGGCTTCTTCACACCCAGCGAGATCGACGCGTAAGCACCGTTGCGCTTCATTGCGCGCACGAAGGCCACGTTGTCCAGATCGAATCGATGCATCACGTAGAAATAGCCGTGCTCGGCCAGCCACAGGCAGATCCTTTCGTCCAGCACAGTTTTCATGTTTGCGGGAACGACCGGGATGCGGAAGGTGCGACCGCCCAGCTCTACGCCGGCGTCGCACTCGGAGCGGCTTTCCACGCGGCACTTGCGCGGCAGCAGCAAAACTTTGTCGTAGTCGAAGATTTCCATACCAAGCTCCAGATGGATCGTTGAAGAACGAGTGAGCGCTTGGACTGTGGCCCGGCCGCAAACCGGGCCACAAAATGCTTGGGCCCGGTGCTTGATTTTACCCCTGACCCTGTGGCCGTGCGCAACGGGAGCGTGCGATTGCCCTGATACGGCCTTTTGCATCCTCCACCCACCCGACGACGCTGAGCCTCTCGGCCTTCGCCCCGTCGGGGATGCTCATGGGCCGGGCTTCGAGAAGGCGCACCTGCTCTTTTTTCGATAGCGGCTCAGCGCTGTCCCAGGCCGGCTGCACGACATTGCGTACAAGATTGCGTTCGATGGGCGTGCCTTCGGTACCGGCTGGAATGGTTTCTATCAGCGCCAGCCAGGCCCGCCATGGGCCGCCGCTACCGGGCTTGAGCTCGATCGACGTGCCCACATAGCCGTTGAACGCCAAGCCGTGCGCCACCCGCAACCGGTGTCCGTCAACTTGCACTTTCGAGCGGGACGCGTCCGCTTGCAAGGGGCGCTGCCGCGCCAGCGCGTTCAGCCGGGTCAGGGCCTCGCGCTTCGCCGCGGCCGACAAAGGGGCATCATCGCCGCGTGCGCCGGGCACGATCCAGTCCAGCGCCATTTCGCCGCGAGCAGCCTTTGGTGTATTCGCGTCGCTCCAACAGGCCGCGCAGTCCGCATTGATAAAGCGCTCCACCAAAGCGACGGGCCGCGGCAGGCCATCGCTGGAGCAGGAAGATTGAGCCCAGACCGCGCCGGTAACCAGCGCCAGCACAACGGCGAGCGCCGTGCGGGCGGGGGCGCGCAATCGTGTCAGTTTGTTCATTCGCTGGCGTTCCTACAATGCCGTATGTTCCCAGAAGTCTCCGAGTCGTCCCCGCTCCTACAAAATCTCAACCCCGAGCAGCGCGCCGCCGTCATGCTGCCCAATGCGCATGCGCTGATCTTGGCGGGTGCGGGATCGGGCAAGACCCGCGTTCTCACCACGCGCATCGCCTGGTTGCTGTCCACCGCTCAGATCTCGCCCGGCGGCCTGCTGGCAGTCACCTTCACCAACAAGGCCGCAAAGGAAATGATGACGCGGCTGCAAACCATGCTGCCCGTGAACGTGCGCGGCATGTGGATCGGCACCTTTCACGGCTTGTGCAATCGGTTTCTGCGCGCGCACTACAAATTGGCGAGCCTGCCCCAAAGCTTCCAGATCCTGGACACGCAGGACCAACTGTCCGCGATCAAGCGGCTCATGAAGCAATTCAACGTGGACGAGGAGCGCTTTCCCGCCAAGGAAACCCAATGGTTCATCGCCGGCTGCAAGGAAGACGGGCTGCGGCCCAACGTGGTGGAGGTGCGGGGCGATGAAGACCGCAAGAAGGTCGAGATCTATCAGCTTTACGAAGATCAGTGCAACCGCGAAGGCGTGGTCGACTTCGGCGAGCTGATGCTGCGCTCATATGAACTCCTTCGCGACAACGATGCGATTCGCGAGCACTACCAGCGGCGCTTTCGGCACATATTGATCGACGAGTTCCAGGACACCAATCGGCTGCAGTACGCGTGGATCAAAATGTTGGCGGGAGAGCAGAGCTCCGTCTTCGCCGTGGGCGACGACGACCAGAGCATCTACGCCTTTCGCGGCGCGCGCGTGGGCAACATGGCCGACTTCGTGCGCGAATTCAGTGTGGGCCACCAGATCAAGCTGGAGCAGAACTACCGTAGCTTCAGCAACATTCTGGACTCCGCCAACGAGCTCATCAGCCACAACAAGACGCGCTTGGGCAAGAACCTGCGCACCGATCAGGGCCCGGGCGAACCGGTACGCGTGTATGAAGCGCCGACCGATCTCGCCGAAGCCCAATGGATGGTCGAAGAGATGCGGCACCTGGTTCGCGGGGCTGGAGCGGAGGTTTCGCTGGAACGCAAGGAAATTGCGGTCCTCTATCGCAGCAATGCGCAAAGCCGGGTTATCGAAACCGCTCTCTTCAACGCCGCCGTGCCCTACCGCGTGTACGGCGGGCTGCGCTTTTTCGAGCGCGCCGAAGTCAAGCACGCACTGGCATATCTGCGGGTTCTGGAGAACCCCAACGACGACACAAGCTTCATTCGCATCGTCAATTTCCCACCGCGCGGCATCGGCACGCGTAGCGTCGAACAATTGCAGGATGCCGCGCGCGTTTCTGGCGGGTCGTTGCACGCGGCCGTATCCGCGATGACCGGCAAGGCCGGGGTCAACCTCACGGCATTTGTCGCCAAGATGGATGTGCTGCGCGAGCGCACCCAGAACCTGACGCTGCGGGAGATCATCGAATTGGTGCTGCACGAGTCGGGGCTCTTCGACCACTACAAGAGCGAGCGCGATGGCGCCGACCGCGTCGAGAATCTGGAGGAGTTGGTCAATGCCGCCGAAAGCTTCGTGACCCAGGAGGGCTTCGGGCGCGACGCGGTCGCGCTGCCGGTCGATGAACTCGGGCCCGGCCTGCTGCGCCAGTCGCCGGCCAGCCAGGGGCTGGATCCGAGCCTGCCGGAAGTGAACGAACCCGCGCCTGACTATGTGCCGCCCGATGCCGAAACCGGCGAGACTCTGTCACCGCTCGCAGCCTTTCTGACGCACGCGGCGCTTGAATCCGGTGACAACCAGGCCCAGGCCGGGCAGGACGCCATCCAGCTCATGACCGTGCATTCGGCTAAGGGTCTGGAATTCGATTGCGTGTTTATCAGCGGCTTGGAAGAAGGACTGTTTCCGAGCGAGCGCTCGATGACCGAGCGTGAAGGCCTGGAAGAAGAGCGGCGGCTGATGTACGTGGCGATCACGCGCGCGCGAAAGCGCCTGTACCTCAGTTACTCGCAGACGCGGCTGCTGCACGGCCAGACGCGCTACAACGTCAAGAGCCGCTTCTTCGAAGAACTGCCCGAGGCCGCCCTCAAGTGGCTCACGCCGAAGAATCAGAATTTCGGCGGTTCCGCGTTCGGCTTCGGCGGCGGCTATCCCACCTCTCGTTCTGGCGCCGCGGGCGGCGGGTTCAGCCGCGACAGCTTCGCCAGCGCCGCGGTGCCCGAGCAAAAAGCACCTTCGCATGGGCTGCGCGCCGGCATGAAGGTGTTTCACACCAAGTTTGGCGAGGGGGTCGTGGTGTCGATGGAGGGGCAGGGCGATGACGCGCGGGCGCAGGTGAACTTCCCGCGACACGGCATCAAATGGCTGGCGCTCGCCGTCGCCAAACTCACGCCTGTGCCTTAAGGGCTGCGCGTCAGTTTCCGCTAGAGTCAAGGTTCTACAGCAGTACACATGGCTCACACATCCACCGACTCTACCGACTCCACCGACTCTTCCCCGGACCCAGTGCGCCGGCCGGTGAACGCCAAGGCCGACCGCCATTTCGTCACAGCGCTTGCGCGGGGGCTGGACGTGCTGAGCGCCTTTCGCTCGCGCGACCGCATGCTTGGCAATCAGGAACTCGCGCGGCGTTGCGGCCTGCCCAAGTCGACCATCTCGCGCCTGACTTACACGCTCACCAAACACGGCTACCTCGAACATGCGGACGACGGCAGCGGCAACACCGGCTACCGCCTGGGCAGCGCGGTAATGGCGTTGGGAAGTGCAATGCTGGCGCGCATGGATATGCGGCAAGTTGCGCGGCCGCTCATGCAGGAGCTGGCCGATCATTCACGCGCCATGGTGTCGCTTGGCATGCGCGACCGGCTCTCCATGATCTACGTTGAGAACTGCCGCAGCGAATCGGCGCTGACGCTGAGCCTGGATGTGGGCTCTCGGATTCCGGTCGCCACTACCGCGATGGGGCGGGCCTATCTCGCGCAGTGCGGCGAGACCGAACGCTCCGACCTGATGGAGCGCATCCCCGAACAAGACACCCAGGCGTGGCCACGCATTCAAGAGGGAATCACGCGGGCCATTGCTGAATACCGTGAGCTCGGGTGCTGCACCTCATTCGGCGATTGGCAAAAGGACGTGAATGCCATCGCCATCGCGTTCCGGCCGCCCGGCGGCCGCTCGGCCATGGCCATCAATTGCGGAGGCCCGAGTTTCAACCTCTCACCCGATTTCCTCTTGCGCGAGGTGCGTCCGCAGATGTTGGCGCTGGGCGCGCGATTGCAAGGATCGAACGCCGACTTCTGAAAGCGTGACAAAGTTGCGCATCCGATGCGTCGCGCGCGTCGTTTGTCATTGAGGTCGCAGCGGATTGACGCCGGCATCCGCCGGCTCGACACTGCGACTTGAACCGACCTTTTTCTTCGGAGAGCTCCAAAATGAACATCAGATACCTTTTCGCGGCGATCGCTGCCGCTTCGGTCGTGGCCCATGCCGCCGACTCGTCCCCCAGCCCGACGCCCGTGAAGATGACGCCCGTGAGCGAGCGGCTCGCCTCGGCGCGCAAGGCCATCGAAGCCAAGGACTGGGCCCGGGCCATGAGCGAGCTCAACGCCGCCGAGCGCGACGACCCGCGCAACGCCGATGTGCAGAACCTGCTGGGCTACAGCTGGCGCAAACGCGCTACGCCGGACCTGGCCAAGTCGATCCAGCACTACAACGCCGCCCTCAAGATCGACCCGCGCCACAAGGGCGCGCACGAGTACATCGGCGAGGCCTACCTGATGGAGAAGAAGCCGGCTGAGGCCGAAAAGCATCTGGCCCAGCTGGAGCTCATCTGTGGCAACAAAAATTGCGAGGAATACCAGGATCTCTCGAAGTCGATCGCCGAGTACAAAACCAAGAACTGACCCTGCGCCAGGAGGCAGGCGCTAAAGTGGCGCCCGCTTCTGGAATAATCCGCGGCATGCTGTATCGCGCCGCTCGCGCACTCCTGGTTTCCGCTGCGCTGTTTGCTTCCGCCGCCGCGCCTGCAGGTACTGCCACTCTCCAACTCGACGACCTCACCTGGACCGAGGTCCGGGAAGGCCTTCGCTCGGGTACCACCACGGTCATCATTCCGGTCGGCGGAACCGAACAGAACGGCCCGCACATGGCCCTTGGCAAACACAACGTCCGCGCCGGTGTGCTATCGGGGCGCATCGCTGGCAAGCTGGGCAACGCGATCGTCGCGCCAGTGATGACCTATGTGCCGGAGGGCCGGCTCAATCCGCCCGAAGGCCACATGCGCTTTCCCGGAACCATCTCGGTGCCTGAAGATGCTTTCGCGGCGGTGCTCACCGGCGCAGCCCGCAGCATGAAACAGCACGGATTCCTCGACATCGTCCTGATCGGCGACTCGGGCAACTATCAGGGCCAGCTGAAGGCCGTGGCGGACCGGCTCAATCGCGAGTGGGCGGGCACGCCTGCACGCGCTCACTACATCGCGGCGTACTACCATGCCGCCAGCGTCGAGTTCAACCAGGTGCTGCGTTCGCGTGGCGTCTCCGACCAACAGATCGGCACCCACGCGGCGCTCGCTGACACCTCCCTCATGATGGCGGTAGATGC
>JBKJTX010000073.1:0-3254 GCA_046590315.1 Ramlibacter sp.
GCCTGCGCCAGGTGCAGATCAACAAGAAGGCCGGCATCGACTTTGCATTGGTCATGCGTGCATTCCTGCGCGCCGACCCGGACATCATCATGGTCGGCGAATCGCGCGACAAGGAGACCGTATCGATGGGCGTGGAGGCCTCTCTCACCGGGCACCTGGTGTTCTCTACGCTGCACACGAACTCGGCGCCCGAGTCCATCATCCGTCTGCTGGACATGGGCATGGACCCGTTCAACTTTGCGGACGCGCTGCTGGGCATCCTTGCGCAGCGGCTGGCCAAGAAGCTGTGCGACTGCAAGACCGAATACTTTCCCGATGGCGACGAAGTCAAGCTGTTCGTGACCGAGTACGCCGAGGAACTGCGGCACTCGCAAGTCTGGAAAGCCGACTACGCCGGCGAGGCCAAGAAGCTCTATGAGAGCTGGGTGAAGAGCTATGGCCAAGAAGGCCGGCTTAGGTTCTACAAAGCAAACGGCTGCCCTAAGTGCAACAAGACGGGCTACAAGGGCCGGATCGGGCTGCATGAACTGCTGGTGGCCGATGACCCGACGAAGCGTCTGATCCAGGAGCGCGCCCGGGTCTCGGAGTTGTTCGCGTCAGCAGTGGAAGGCGGCATGCGCACGCTCAAGATGGACGGCATGGAAAAGATCATGCAGGGGCTCACCGACCTGAAGCAGGTCCGATCGGTCTGCATCAAGTAGCGGCGCGCCCGACAAAATTGTCAGGCTGTGGCTCAGCTAGCCAGATTTTGGCGTTGTGCGTTGCAGCAACCAGCCGAAAACCAAACACTTTTGGTGGCGAAACACGCTGGCACAGCATTTGCGATATTGTCGAGCTTCTTTCCAATCAACATCCGGAGGTCTTCTTAATGAAGCGTCAACTGCAACAGGGTTTCACCCTTATCGAATTGATGATCGTGGTCGCGATCATCGGCATCTTGGCCGCGGTGGCCCTGCCTGCTTATCAGGACTACACGAAGCGTGCCAAGGTGTCTGAAGTGATTTTGGCCGCGTCTGGCTGCCGCACGACGATCACCGAAGTTGTCCAGTCGGGCACCACCTTCCCGGCTGACAACGGCTATGGCTGTGAGTCCACCGGCGCGTCGAGCAAGTACGTGGCAAAAATTGAGACCGTGGGCAGTACCGGACAGGTTACTGTTACTGTCGGAACTGGAATCGGCCCCGAAGTTGACGGCAAGGTCCTAACTCTGATTCCGCAGAGCAGCGCCAGCGCCACCATCGCCATGGGGTCTGCGATCTTCAAGTGGGTTTGCGGTGGCACGGGCACGACAGTTCCAGCTAAGTTTCTGCCGGGCTCTTGCCGCGGCGCCTGATAGTTCAAAAAAATCCAGAAGTTGTGGATGTCAGATGCGAGCGGCTTCGGCCGCTCGCTTTGTTTGTGCGTTCCCATCTATGACACTATTAAGATGCCTGCGATGACCCAGACGGTACTCGAGCTGACCGTGCTCATGCCCTGCCTGAACGAGTGCACGACGCTTGACTCTTGCATCCGGGCTGCTCAGCGCTTTCTGGACGAATCCGGCGTGCACGGGGAAGTGCTTGTCGCGGACAACGGCTCGACCGACGGCTCCGTTGAGGTGGCGCTGGCAGCCGGCGCGCGCGTCGTGCCAGCCCCACAGGTCGGATACGGAGCCGCATTGATGGCTGGAATCAAAAGCGCCCGAAGCCGCTTCGTGATCGTGGGGGACGCCGACGAGAGCTATGACTTCTCCAAGCTGGGAGGCTATCTGGCGCATTTGCGAGATGGCGCCGAGCTGGTCATGGGCAACCGATTCCGCGGCGGCATAGAGCCCCACGCCATGCCACCTTTGCACAGATATCTGGGCAACCCCGTGCTCAGTTTCATTGGGCGGCTATTCTTTCGCAATTCGATCGGGGACTATCACTGCGGACTGCGCGGTTTTTCGCGTGAAGCCATATTGCGCTTGGGCTTGGTGACACAGGGAATGGAGTTTGCGAGTGAGATGGTCGCCAAGTCGGCATTGGCAGGCTACCGAATCGACGAGGTGCCCACCACACTGCGGGTTGACGGACGCAGCCGTCCCCCTCACTTGCGCACGTGGCGTGACGGTTGGCGGCACTTGCGATTCCTGCTGCTGTTTTGCCCGCGCTGGCTGTTTCTCTACCCCGGATTCGCGTTGCTCTTGCTGGGGCTTTTGGGGTTTGGCGCGCTGCAGTTCGGACCCGTTAACCTGGTTTCGTTGGGCCTGGATATTCACTCCTTGCTGTACATGGCGGCGTCTACCGTCCTAGGCGTGCAGTTGATTCAGCTCGCGCTGCTTACGAAGTGGATGGGTGTGCTTTCCGGGATCGTCCCCGTGCCGCGCTGGTTGGCCCGCTGGCCTGCGTTCATGAACATCGAGGCGGGACTCATTTTCGGAGGTGCGCTGTTCCTGCTCGGCTTGCTGTGGTCGCTGCGCCTGGTGTACGACTGGGGCAGCACCGGGTTCGGCGCGCTGGAGCCTCGCGACGCCATGCGGGCAGTGATCCCCTCCGTCACACTGATGATCCTTGGCGTTCAGGCTTCCGCCGGCGCTCTGTTTGCGGGTGCATTGCACTTTTGTTGGCGATCGTCGGCCCAAGGAGGGCTGGCGTGACGGGGCTCCTGCTGGCGAGGCCGCGCCTTGCGGCGTGGGAGCTCACCGGGGTTGTCCTTCTCGCATGGGCCGCATTGGCCGCAATCCCCCTGACTCTGGGAGAAATCGGCATCAGCTGGGATGCTCTCAATCACCACATCTATCTAGGGTGGACGGCGGAACATCCGCGGTTCGATCGAGACTTTGTCGCCGCTTCCTACCAGTCCTATCAATTTCCCTACCTCTACTGGCCGGTCTACAGGCTCTCGATCAGCGGAGTGTCCGGGGCCTGGGCAGGTGCCGTGCTGGCCACGATCCATCTCATCGCCGTACCCCCGGTCTGGATGCTCGCCCGAATCTGCATGCCCGGAAGCAGCTGGTTCGATGTGACCATGCGCGCAATGTCGGTTGCGCTCGCCTTCATGACTGGGGCGGTGCTGTCGCTCTTCGACTCGACGTCGAACGACGTGCTCGCGGCCGCACCGCTGGTATGGGCCATTGCTTTCGGACTCGCAGCAAGAGACGCCGCCGCAGCGCAATGGCTCACGCCGGTGCGCGCGATATGGCTGTCGGGGTTCTTCGCTGGGATGTCGGTGGCATTCAAGCTCAGTAACGGCCCGCTTGCCATCCTGATGCCGCTGCTCTGGATACTGCCGGC
>JBKJTX010000335.1:0-4519 GCA_046590315.1 Ramlibacter sp.
CTCCCCCTTTGCAGCTGCCAGCTTCTGCAATACCTCATCCCGGGCCCTTGTATTGACAAACTTCTCCGGGTTCGGCAAGCGCGCCACCACGCGGTCTTGGCTGTCCACGATGGTGCCGATCCACCCTGGGGGAAGCCGCTGGTCAGCCATCACCTTCTGCAGGTTACTGGCGAACTGTCCCATGGCCAAGTAGTAGAGCACTTCACCGTTGCGGACGACGGGCACTTCAACGGCGAAGCTGAATGCACCCCCGAGCGGCGCCATGAACAGGTCGGTCACCGCTGTCGCCCTGGGACCTACGGCGCGGCGCTTTTCCATGGTGATGATGACCTTCGGCAGCTCGGACCCCAAGGGCCGCAGCGTATTCATCAGCAGTGTGCCGTCGGGGCGGGCCAAACCGATCGCCATGCTGGGCGACGGCGCCACGGCCTTGGCATAGGCATAAAAAGAGGCCAGATCGCCCGTGGTGAGCGAGGGGGATTCGGCCATGACCTTCAATAGCGCCTCGCGCCCAGACAGCTCGCGGTCGACGACCAGCGCCAGCGCCCGTGTGGTCTCTGCCAGGCCGCGGGAAAACCCGGCCTTTTCCTTGGCATACACATACACGATGGTCGCGATCGCAGCGGCGACCGTCGGCAGCATGAACGCCAGCACAAGGGCGACCAACTGCCATCGGATAGTTCGGGATATGCGGGGTGTTGACATGAGCCAAGGCATCATAAAAAAGTGGCCAAAACTCCCATGGGCGGGAGCTTACACTGTGAGTTCCGGGGACTCGTGGCCCCCGCCACGGCCCGCATGACAACCGAGCTTCAGAGTTTCACGTACTCGTACTCGATCGTGTTGGCATTGATACCGCGATCCGGCGGCGCGATCCAGCCGGCCATCTTGCCCGGCTCCACCACCCGCTGCATCAGGCTCTTCACAAAGTCCTTGTCGGCGTCGCTGGGCAGCCACTCGTCTTTGCGCGCGTCAAACTCCGCTTGCGAAATGGGTTGGCCCTCGGGATGGGTGGCAATGCCTGTCCATGCACCGACCTGGCGCCGAAAACGCGTGGAAGGCAGCTTCAGCTCGAAATTGACGCCCGCGCGTTTGATCCCCATGTTCCAACGGGTCAGGCCGATATTGCAGTCCTTCACGTATTCCAGGCGCGTGATCTCGTTCATGCCATTGCGCACGGAAACGGTTTCGCTCTTCAGGCCGCCTCGTCCGTCGGGCACCTGGATGGACATCTCCGTGTCCAGCTCCACGTGGTCCGCGAACTTGGCTTCGTCGGGGCGGCCTTTGATGCCATTGCTGAAATAGTTGGCCGCGTTCGACGACGACTCAGAACCGAACAAGTCCAGCGAACTCGTGAACCAGAAATTGAGGTGGCGCTGCATCGTCGGCAGATCGACCACACCCGCATTGCGCAGCGTCGCGACATCGTCGGTGTCGAGCTCTTTCATCACTTCGAGCGTACGCTTGATCACGCGGCCGATGCCGGTTTCACCGACGAACATGTGGTGCGCTTCCTCGGTGAGCATGAAGCGGGTGGTGCGCGCGAGCGGATCGAACGCCGATTCGGCGAAAGACTTCAACTGGAACTTGCCGTCTCTGTCGGTGAAATACGTAAAGCAGAAGAACGACAGCCAGTTGTCCATGGGCTCGTTGAAGGTGCCCAGGATGCGCGGCTTGTTCACGTCGCCGCTGTGGCGTTCGAGCAGTTCCTCCGCTTCTTCGCGGCCATCGCGCCCGAAATGCGCGTGCAGCAGGTACACCATCGCCCACAGGTGGCGGCCCTCCTCCACATTCACCTGGAACAGGTTGCGCAGGTCGTACAGCGAGGGCGCGGTGTGACCGAGCAGACGTTGCTGCTCCACCGACGCCGGCTCGGTATCGCCTTGCGTGACGATGAGTCGCCGGAAGCTGGAGCGGTATTCGCCGGGCACATCCTGCCAGACGTCCTGGCCTTTGAAGTCGCCGAAGCCGATCTTGCGGCCCTCTTCCTTGTCGGCCAGGAAGATGCCCCAACGGTACTCGGGCATGGGCGTGTAGCCGTAGCTCGCCCAGCCCTGCGCGTCCACGCCGACGGCGGTGCGCAAGTACACCTCCTTGGCTTTGAAGTCGCTCGGACCCATTTCGTCCCACCAGTTCAGGAACGCGGGCTGCCAGTGCTCCAGCGCACGCTGCAACTGGCGGTTCTCGCCCAGGTGCACGTTGTTGGGAATCAGGGCTTGCAGGTCGATATTGCTCATGGCGGTTCCTAGTTGGGGACAGAGCTAAAGATCTGTCCCGCAAAATTATTAGATTCTCTTCCAGTCAAACTTCGCTTTTTTGCCGGTGCCGAAGAGCTTCAAGGCGCCCTCCTCGCCGACCGCATTCGGGCGAATGAAAATCCAGTTCTGCCACGCGGACAGACGGGCGAAGACGCGTGTCTCCATGGTCTCCTTGCCGGGAAATCGCAACGATGCTTCCATCCCCGTCAACGCATCAGGCGAGAGCGAAGCACGCTCTTCCAGCATGATGCGAATCTCGTCGTCCCAGTCGATGTCGTCAGGCGTCAAGGTCACCAACCCCAGGCCCAGCGCCTGGTCGGCGCGCAGTGAGCTGTCCTGCAGTCCTTTCAGTTGCGCGATCGTCTGGTCGTCTTCGTTGAAGCGGGTCTGCAGGCGCGTCAGACCGTTCACGGCCGGATAGCGGCCAAAGTTCGCAGCGGACAGTCGCAGCACCGGGGCGGCGTCGGGCGCATCCGGCAAGTCGAGCATGTATATCCGGTCGCAGGCCAATGCAAGTTCGAAGAACGTGCCCGCGAAACATGAAGACGTATCGACCAGCGCAATCAGCGAGCGGCTCGTCACATCCAGCCGCGCCAAGGTACGGCGCAGTGCGCCTGTCGTTTCGCGCACCAGCCAATGGTCTTTGTGCTGTTCGAGCACCGCATCCGCCTGCATCACGCGGTTAGCGTCACCGTGAGTCCTGATGACCCAAGTGCCGACTTCCAGCTCGTTGGTGCGCAAGTTGAGGATCAGGTCGTCCAGCTCGCGCGCGAGCCGCAGCGGCCACCAGTTGGCGCCGGCCGACTCGATCGATTCGGGTGTCGATTCGACGTCGGCTGTCGGCGCGTTGAACATGATCGTTGCGATACGCGCGGCGCGGTCCACTTGCGCGTCCACGGTGGCGTAGTGGTAGCCGGCCTCGTCGATCTTTGCCTCCAGCGGCGTGAGCGCGATCCCCTTGCCCGCGCCCGCGCGGGTCGATTGCTTGCGCAACGCGTCGACTTCGGTGGCCACCAGTTGCGAAAACTGCCGAGGCTTCGCATGAGCGTCGATGAGCTTCCAGTCTCTAGCGCGGTCAGCCCGCACCCCTTCGCTGGTCGTACAGAAGATGTCGGCCAAGTCGCGGCGCACCTTGCGCTTGTCGGTGATGCGCGTGAGTCCGCCGGTGCCCGGAAGCACACCGAGGAGCGGCACTTCGGGCAAACTCACCGTACTGGCGCGGTCATCGATCATGACGATGCGGTCGCATGCCAACGCGAGTTCGTAGCCGCCGCCGGCGCATGCGCCGGTGACAGCCGCGAGGGACTTCAACCCGTCATGCCGCGAAGAATCCTCCAGGCCGTTGCGAGTCTCATTGGTGAACTTGCAGAAGTTCACCTTCCACGCGTGCGTCGACACGCCCAACATGTAGATGTTGGCGCCCGAGCACCAAATTTTTTCTTTCGCGCTCTCGAACACCAACACCTTCACGGCCGGATGCTCGAAACGCACGCGGTTGAGCGCGTCATACAACTCGATGTCCACCCCCAGGTCATAGCTATTGAGCTTGAGCTTGTAGCCGGGCAAGATTCCGCCGTCCTCGTTAATGTCGAGTTTCAGACGCGCGACATCGCCCTCGACTGCCAAGGTCCAATGCTGGTACTTCGAGGGATCGGTGGCGAAGCTCACCAGCTCGCGGTCGCCTTGCTTGAACAGAAGCGGTTCTGTGATGGCATTCATGTTTTTCCTAATGGAACGGCACGTTCCAGGTCTTTGAGGGATTGCTTGACGGTGCGCGCAGCGGTGTCGACCACCGCGTCGGCGCGGGCGTAGAGGGCTTCGCGGCTGGCAAGGATGCGGCGTAGGTCTTCCATGGCTTCGCTGCTCGCGCCGCGCGTGGTGTCGAACGGCCGCATATCGCCTTGCGCGACGACGCGGCTCATGTGCTCTTCGGGACTGGCCTTCAGCCACACGCAATAGAAGCGGCTTTGCAGCAGGTCGAAGGTCTCGCGCTCGCTGACGATGCTGCCGCCGGTCGTCATCACGACGCCCTTGGCATGGTCTTCGGCGATGCGAAACAGTGCGCGGCGCTCGTAGCGGCGATAGCCGGCCTGACCGTGCAGCAGCAAAATTTCGTTCATGCTGGTGCCGGCTTCGCGCTCGATCTCGCGGTCGAGTTCGACGAAGGTCACGCCCCGCTCCGCGGCCAACTGCGCACCCAAGGTCGACTTGCCCGCGCCGCGCAAACCAATCAGCGCAATGCGACTCTCGCGGCCCTGCGC
>JBKJTX010000093.1:0-6423 GCA_046590315.1 Ramlibacter sp.
GTTCGGCCAAGCCGTGCCATACCGAAGCGCGCCCCTGCAACTGGTCGATGCGCCCGACGGCGCCCATCTCGTCCAGGCTGGCCAGGCTGAGCGCCAGCCCGGTCTGCCCAGCACGGCCGGTGCGGCCGATGCGGTGCACGTGGATCTCGGGGTCGGGCGTCACCTCGACGTTGATCACGGCGGCGAGGTCCGCGACGTCCAGCCCTCGCGCTGCGACATCGGTTGCGACCAGCACCGAACAGCTGCCATTTGCAAACCGCACCAGCACCTGGTCGCGGTCGCGCTGCTCCAGGTCGCCGTGCAGCGCCAGAGCGCTGTAGCCGTGCGCCTGCAGCTGCAGGACGAGCTCGCGGCAACGTGCCCGCGTGTTGCAAAAAGCCAGGGCGCTGGCCGGGCGAAAGTGGTCGAGCAGGCGCGCCACCGCGGGCAGGCGCTCGTTTTCGCGCACCTCGTACCAACGTTGCTCGATTTGCTCGCTCGCATGCTGCGCCTCGACCTTGACGGTGACGGGGTCGCGCATGAACTGCGCGGCGAGCTTGGCGATGCCCTCCGGGTACGTCGCGGAAAACAGCAGCGTCTGGCGCTTCGCAGGGCAGTGCCGCGCCACCTTGGCGATGTCGTCCACGAATCCCATGTCGAGCATGCGATCGGCTTCGTCGAGCACCAGCGTGTTCAGCGCGTCGAGCTTCAGGTTGCCGCGGTCCAGGTGATCCATCACCCGGCCGGGCGTGCCGACCACGATGTGCGCGCCGTGTTCGAGGCTGGCTGTCTGTCCGCGCAGCGGCACGCCACCGGAGAGCGTCACCACCTTGATGTTGTCTTCGGCGCGGGCTAGGCGCCGCGTTTCGGTGGTGACCTGGTCCGCCAGTTCGCGGGTGGGACACAGCACCAGGGCCTGCACGGCGAAGCGGCGCGCATTCAGGTTCGCGAGCAACGCGAGTGCGAACGCCGCGGTCTTGCCGCTGCCGGTCTTGGCTTGTGCGATCAGGTCCTGGCCGAGCAGCGCGGGTGGCAGGCTGGCGGCCTGAATCGGCGTCATCTCCAGGTAGCCTAGCCGACGCAGGTTCTCCAACGTTTCGGGAGCAAGGGGAAGGGTGTCGAAACGGGTCTCGGATGCCAGGGACATGCGGCGATCATTGCACAGCCATGCTTCCCGCGCCTCAGGCGCAGGTCATGCGTCGGTCATGCGCCGCATGGAAGTCGCGAGCAACCGGGACACCGATTTGAGCGAGTCGGGCTGCAGCTGGTAGCCATCGCCCGCCGTCACACCACAAACGAGCGTTCCCGCTTCGATGCCTTCGGCACTGCGGACAGCGATCGCGTCGAATAGGGAAATTCCGCAGCGTGTCTCCAACAACTCCCTGCCGTACGCTTCCTCGAACGGGTTGCAGCTGTCGTTCGAAGGGGATCCGCCACCGCCAAGCTTTCCATTCGTCAACTGGCCGATAAAAACCATCTCCATGCCGAAGGCGCCGCGCAACCGGTTCAGCACCGGTACCAAAGCGCTGAGCTGCGGGCAGTCGCTGTCGTCACCGGTCGCTGCCGCCAGCTCGCCTTCAAGCACGTGCATGCCGGCAAGGTCATTTTCGAACCACTGGGGTTGTTCCGTAATCGCCGGCATGTAGCACTCCTGTTGAAGTACCTAGTACACAACGCGGGCTGGCGTGGACCTTAGGGAAGATGCCAGGGTGCGTAGGCGCAAATTGCCTAAGGCTTTGGTGTCATCGGGCGGCCATGTCGCAGTCCCATCGGCTTCTCGCCTCTGCGGAAGACTTGGAATACCGCTGCGAAGAAATCTCGTTTGTGTTGGCGCGGCTGTCCCAAGAGACTGGGGGACCTCATCAACTCGTTGGAGACAAGCGTGAAAAATTTCAAATTTCGGGGTGTGTGCAAGACGCTCCTCTCCACTGCTGCGCTGTGCCTGGCGCCCCTGGCAGGGATGATGCCGTCGGCGCACGCTGCGCCTCTCACTATTGGCCTCGCCGCAGATGTGACGTCGATGGATCCGCACTTCCATTTGTACGTGCCGAACCAGAACATCGCTGACCATGTGTACGACCGGCTGATCCACCGAGACGACAAGCTCTCTACCTCACCCGGCCTCGCGCTCTCCTGGAAGACGGTGGACGATCTCACCTGGGAGATGAAGCTGCGTCCCAACGTGAAGTTCCACGACGGTTCGCCTTTTACGGCCGACGATGTCAAGTTTTCGATTGAGCGGGTGCCGACCATCAAAGACAGCCCGGGCCTCATGACCACCTACACGCGAGCGATCGCCTCGATTGAGGTTGTCGACCCGCTGACCATTCGCTTCCAGACCGCCAAGCCCTATCCCCTCATCCCCAACGACCTCGCGATCATTCCGATCGTCAGCAAGAAGGCGGCTTCGGGCGCCAGCTCGGCGGACTTCAATAGCGGCAAGGCTGCCGTCGGGACCGGTCCGTTCAAATTCGTCCGCTTCGCGCGCGGCGACCGCGTCGAACTGGCGCGCAACGACACCTATTGGGGATCAAAGCCCGCCTGGGAAACCGTCACGTTCCGCTTGATGACCAATGATGCGAGCCGCGTAGCGGCCCTCTTGTCCGGCGACGTCGACGCCATCGACAGCGTGCCGGTGCCGGACCTCGCGCGAATCAAGAAGGACGCCAACCTCCAGGTGGTCGCGAAGACCGGTTACCGGCTGATTTACTTTGGCCTCAACCAGACTGACGCGGCGGCCGCGCACTTCACGAGCAAGACGGGCACGCCGCTCGGCGCCAATCCGCTGCGCGACCTGCGCGTGCGCCAGGCGATCAACAAGGCGATATCGCGTGACGCGATCGTCGGCCGCGTGATGGAAGGCGCCGGCACGGCAACCGCGCAGCTGGTCAACTCCGGCTTACCGGGCTACATGACGGACATGCCGGCGGTCAGCTACGACCCGAACGGCGCGCGCGATCTGCTGACGAAGGCGGGGTATCCCGAGGGCTTCAAGATGACGCTGCACGGCCCCAACAATCGCTACCTGATGGACGATCAAATCGTCCAGACGGTGGCGCAGATGCTGGGCCGGGTGGGAATCACAGCGGCGGTGGAGGTGATGCCGGCCGCGACGTTCTTCCCGCGCAACAACAAGGGCGAATTCTCAATGTCGCTGGTGGGCTGGGCGCCGGACTCGGCCGAGGCGTCGTCGCCGTTGCGCGCATTGATTGCCACCAAGGACCCGCAAAGGGGCCTGGGCAATTTCAACGTGGGTTACAGCAACAAAAAGGTGGACGAACTCATCGATCGCGCGATCGTGATCGTGCAGCCGCAAGCGCGCGAAAAGCTGCTGCAGGACGCGACGCGGGCGGCGATGGATGACGTGGCAATCATCCCTTTGCACCACCAGGCCTCCGTCTGGGCCATGAAGCGCACCGTGAGCTATTCCGGCCGGGCCGACGAGCGCACGCATGCGATGGGATTTGCGCCGGCGGGCAATGCGGGGGCGCCGAAGCACTAACCCGAAAGGGGCGGCGCCACGCCAAGCAACTCGGCCTGGGTCTGCCGGGCTTCGTGTTGCAGCCAATCGCGGAACGCCCCTACCGTCGAAAGTTCGACCTTGTGATCCGGTACGACGAAGTAATAGCCGTACCTGCTGGCGACGCCCAGGCGCAGCGGGTTCTGAAGTTCGCCGGACTCGAGCTCATGACGGACCCAGACACGCGGCACGATGGCGAGGCCCAGGCCGGTCACGGCGGCGCGAATGAGCACGTTGTAGAACTCGTACATCGAAGCCTGCGGATACGGACCGGTTTTTGCGGCAGCCGCGAGGTCGGGCATCGATTCGACCAGTTCGTCCCACGCGTGCGGCACCTGAAAGTGCTGAAGCCACGGGAAGCGAAGCATGTCGACGGGCGTCTTGAGGTCACCCATCCGCTTGAGCAAGGCGGGGCTAGCGACCAGGAGCATCTCGCGGCCGAAGAGGTAGTCCGCCGCGTGCCCTGGCCAGACCCCGTTGCCGAAACGAAAGTCGCCGTCGATCTCCGACTGCTTGGTGCCGTCGCTCGAAAGCATGGCAGTGAAGCGCACTTCGACTTCGGGGTGCGTGCCGGCGAAAGTGGGGAAGCGATCGAGCAACCAGCGCTCGCCCAGTGTCGCGAATACGTGCAGCGTCAGCGTGCAAACGCTCGCGCAGTCGGCGGCGCGCTCCGTTGCGCGCTCCAGGCCGGCGAGTAGCGGCGCGATCTCGCGGTAATAAGACTCGCCCACTGGCGTGAGCGCCAGCCCGCGGTTGAGGCGGATGAACAGCGTGCGACCGAGTTGGTCCTCGAGCGCCTTGATCTGCTTGCTGATGGCGCTCTGCGTGAGGAACATCTCATCGGCCGAGCGAGTGAACGACAGGTGCCGCGCCGTGGATTCGAAAATCCGCAACACCGTGGTCGAAGGAAGATGAAATCGGCCGGCCATGAAAAAACAGAATATCGCTCGGACTTTAAGTCGCCCCACGGCTCATCGTCAATTCACATAATTCCCTAGGAGGAGACAACATGCTAGCGTTCGTGATTCGAAGGGTGCTGCAGTCATTCGCAGTACTGCTGGCGATGTCGGCGATTGTGTTCGTCGGCATTTACGCCGTCGGCAACCCCGTCGAAATCCTGGTGAGCCCCAACGCGTCGGAGGCCGAGAAGATCGAAACAACGGCGCGGCTCGGGCTCGACAAGCCGCTTCACGTGCAATACCTGCGCTTCGTCGGCAACGCAGTGCGCGGCGACCTCGGCCAGAGCTTCGCCTTTGGAGACTCCGCCACGGAGCTGATCTTCCAGCGCCTGCCGGCCACGCTTGAACTGGCTATCAGCGCCATGCTGGTGGCCATCCTGCTGGGTCTCCCGCTCGGCCTGTGGGCGGGGCTGCATCCTGAATCGAAAAGTGGTCGCTTCATCATGGGCTCGTCGATCGTCGGATTTTCGCTGCCGACGTTCTGGGTAGGGATCGTCCTGATCATGGTGTTCTCGGTCGAAGGCGGTTGGCTGCCCAGCGGCGGACGGGGCGCGACCACACTCCTGCTAGGCGTGCCGGTCAGCTTCCTGAACTGGGACGGGCTCAGGCACCTCGCGCTGCCCGCCCTCAACCTGGCCCTCTTCAACATCAGCATGATCACCCGCCTGACCAAAGCCGGCGCGCAAGAAGCCATGCTCTCCGACTACGTCAAGTTTGCCCGCGCCAAGGGACTTGCCCCCAGCCGTATTGTTGGAGTGCACGTGCTGAAGAACATCCTGATCCCCATCATCACGGTCGTGGCGCTGCAATTCGGGGCGGTGATCGCGTTTGCAATCGTCACCGAGTCGATCTTTGCCTGGCCGGGCATCGGCAAGCTCCTGATCGACTCCATCGGCGTGCTCGACCGCCCTGTCGTCGTCGCCTACCTGTTGATGACGGTGCTGATGTTTGTTCTCGTCAACCTGTTGGTGGACGTCGCTTATTCGGCGCTCGACCCGCGCGTTCGCTTGCACTAGGAGCCCCGTCGTGTCCCAAGGTAACACCCGCGACGTCTTGCGCGTCTTCTTTTCTGACCGTGTCGCGCTGCTCGGTGCGCTCGCACTGGCGGCCGTGCTGTTGGTGGCGGTCTTCGCGCCGCTGATCGCGCCGCAGGACCCGTACGACCTGAGCGTACTCAGCATCGAAGACACCAAGCTGCCGCCCGGCGCGCGCAGCGCCTCCACCGGCGCTCTCTACCTGTTCGGCACCGACGAACAGGGCCGCGACATGCTCTCGGCCATCATGTATGGCCTGCGGACCAGCCTGTGGGTGGCAGCCGCGGCCACCGTGCTGGCTTTTTTCATCGGCAGTGCGACAGGACTGCTCGCCGGCTACTTCGGCGGACGCGTAGACGCAACGTTGATGCGTATCGCCGACATCCAGCTCTCATTTCCGGCGATCCTGATCGCGCTGATTCTGGTTGCCGTGCTGGGGCAAGGGCCGGGCAAGATCGTGACGGCGCTGGTGGCGGTGCAGTGGGCCTTTTACGCCCGCACGGCAAGAGGCGCCGCACTTGTCGAGCGCAACAAGGAGTATGTCGAGGCGGCGGCGTGCTTGGGGCTGTCGCGCACCCGCATCGTATTTGGCCACATGCTCCCCAACTGCATGGCGCCGCTGATCGTGGTGGCGGCTCTGCAGGTGGCGTCGGCCATCACGCTGGAGGCGACCTTGTCCTTTCTGGGTCTCGGCCTGCCCATCACGGAGCCTTCGCTCGGCCTCTTGATCGCGAATGGCTTCGGCCAGATGCTGTCGGGAAAGTACTGGATCAGCATCTACCCGGGGCTCGCGCTGCTGCTCACCATTGTCGCCATCAACCTCGTGGCCGACAAGTTGCGCGACATCCTCAACCCGCGCTTGCAAACGCTATGACGCCATGAACCCCGTGATCCTGAAGGTCGAGGACCTGACTACCGAGTTCGAGACCCG
>JBKJTX010000127.1:0-3962 GCA_046590315.1 Ramlibacter sp.
CAGGTCGTTGTTCGAGCGATAGCGCACGAACCGTCCTTCCTGGACGACGGTGACCAGTCGTGCCTGAGCCAGCGCCTTGAGGTGAAACGAAAGATTGGTGGGCGGCACGTTGAGTGCGGCGCCGATCTCGCCCGCGACCATCCCGTCGGGCCCCCTGCGCACCAGCAGGCGGTAGATGTCGAGTCGCACGCTCGATGAGAGCGATTCGAAGACCGAGACAGCGAGCGATGCGTCCATATTTCAATTATACAACTATTATTGAAACGTTGGCCTGAGCGCGCGCCGTGCGTTGCAGCTTCCCTCTGATCGTTCGCGTGCGCCGTTGGGTGCAGCCACGGCGCCTAGCGCGCCGTGCCGCCGCCGTGTCGGGCATGCTTCGACGGCATCCGGGCGCCGTTGCTTCAGTGCAACGAGCCCCAGAAGCCGGTGACGATCAATCCGAGCAGCAACAGTCCGAACGCGATCAGCGTGAAGCCGAGGATTTTCGACCCGATGGCCATCGGCTTCGACGGTGCATCGACCAGGTACTGCTGCAGTTCGCCGCTCTCCGCCAGGCGCTTGTACTGCAGCGGATGATCGCGCGCGAAGTGCTCGAGCGTCATCGCGCCGGTGAACATCACAGTGTCGATCGGGAATTTCTCCGGACGGAAATGGTTGTTGAAGAAGTGGACGGTGAACAGGAACACCGCGGCCAGGAACGCTTCCTCGCCATGGGTGATCACCGCGACGTTGAACGCCCATCCCGGCAGGAACTGCGCCGTCAGGTTGGGGAACCACATCATGAAGCCGGACAGGCCGACGATCGCCACCCCCCAGAACGGCGCCCAGTAGTCGAACTTCTCCCAGTAGGTCCAGCGATCGAAGAACGGCCGCGGGCCGATGCCGAAGAACCACTTGAACATCGCGATGACGTCCTTCAGGTCCTGCGGACCGGGGATCAGCGAATCCGGCCCGAACAGCTTGAACGTCCGCCAGTTCCGCGCGAGGTTGATGACGATGTAGATCAAGTGCACGACGAACACGCCGGTGAAGATGAGCGCGTTGACCCGATGGATGATGGCGGCGATCTTCGGCCCGCCCAGCAGCTTCATCACCACGGGTGCCCACGCCGATCCGGAGTAGAGCAGCGTCATGCCCGTCAGCGTCAGGATCATCAGGCTCACCGCGAACAGCAGGTGGCCGAGACGCCACCACGGACCGAAGCGCTGGAACTGCTTGCCCGCGGGAATGCCGAGCCGGTCGACCTGGACCAGCGGACGCGCCTTGCCCTGCGCACGGTCCTTCGATTCGCGATACAGCCACAGGATGACGTGGAGCCAGAAGAACGCGAAGGTGCCCGCAAGCAGGCCGATCATGAACTTGGTGGTGACCCACACCTGCGGATAGCGGCTGAAGTCGCCGGCGTGCGCGTGCGGCTGATAGGTGACGAAGCCGGCGGTGGCTTCCTTGTGGCACTTCTGGCAGGTCTTGAGCCGATTGTCCGGATGCACCTTGGACGCCGGATCCTTGGGCGACAGGATGCCGTGGCTGCCGTGGCAATCAAAGCATTTCGCGGTGTTGGCGTAGCCGAGCGTCGTGATCTGGCCGTGATAAGTGTCGACGTAGGACTTGGCATTTGCCGTGTGGCAGCTGCCGCACGCCTTCACGATCGACAGCTTGACCTCGTCCTTCGAGGTGTTGTCGACGCCGTGCGGATTGTGGCAATCGGTGCAGACGGCGGCTTTCGGATCTTTCTTGTCGATGACGGCCTTCCCGTGCACCGATCCGCTGTATTCCTCCAGATTCTCGTCGTGGCAGGTGCCGCAGGCAGCCGGAACGCCGAGGCGCCATGCCTCGCGCTGCGGACCGGCCGGGGGCTGGCGCACGAAGTTGTGCGTGTCGTGGCAGTCGGCGCAGTTGGCGTTGTTGCGCGTCTTGTCGTCGGCGTTGACTTTCGAATGGACCGACAGCTGGTAGCGTTCGATCTGCGCGGCGAGCTGGCCGAGCCCCTTCTGGTTGTCGGCGCGACCGTCGCTCTTGACCTTCTCCCACAGCTGCTGGTGGCAGGATACGCAGTCGGCCTTCGGCGCGGCTGCCTTCTTGTGGGGCGACGCGTTGTCGACGATGTCCGTGTGGCAAGCCACGCACGGGAGCTTCGCGTGGACGCCCTTGGCCGCCTGGTCGACCTCGAGGACGTGCATCGGCCGCGGCTTGCCGTCGGCCCCGCTGAGCGTGAGCTTGCCCTTCCGGCCGTCGTGGCAGGTGAGGCATCCCGCATCGTCGAGCTTCGGCGGTTCGGCGGCCGACGCCACAAGCGGCAGGGTGGCGCCGGACCAAGCCAGCACTGCAGCCACGAGCCATGCGCCAAGGAATCCAGCGTTCATTTTCACAACCCCCTTTTTTTTACAATGCGCGGGAGGCCGATAAGCAACGGGTGCCTGACCAACGGGGCAGGCTACCTGAAGTCAAACGTAAATCCCCCTTCGACAATCGAATCGATTCGCAACCACAAGCTAACCCGGCACTCCCTGCCCACGTTTGACCTGTGTCAAGGGCGGAGAGCAGTCGGAAATCGCGTCAACCCGCGGCCGTCGGGTTATAGAAGTCAGCCCGTACGCGGGGCTTGTTGCGCAAAAACCCCGGCGGGTTCGACCTGCCTTGCGCAACTCATTCCACCTTGATTCAGATCAACTGGCCAAGCAGGCTTGCGCGAATAATTTGTTCAGCGGGTGGAACTTCGATCGACAACTTTGTCCAGCGGCTCTCGGCGCACCCCGCCTTCGAGTCCAACCGGAGAACAAAAATGAAGCGAATCATCACTGCGCTGGTGATCCTCGTGATGGCGGGATTGCTGGGGGGCGCATCGTTGGCAACAGCGGCGGATCCGAAGCCGAAAGCCGTCGACCTGGTACTCAGGGGCGACGCCAAGTGCACCGAGTGCCATGACGAGGGCGACTCGCCCAAGGTCCTGCACATCGGGAAGACAAAACACGGCACCACTGCCGACGGCCGCACGCCGAGCTGCACCAACTGCCACGGCGAGAGCAATTCGCATCTGACCGGCAACGCCAATGCGCGGCCGAAGCCCGACGTCGTGTTCGCGAAGAATGGCGGCACGACGGCCGAAGCCCAGAGCGGCGCCTGCCTGACCTGCCACCAGAGCGACTCCAAGCGATCGCACTGGGCCGGCAGTGCCCACGAAGCGCGCGACGTCGCCTGCGCCAGCTGCCATACCGTTCACGCAGCGAAGGACAAGGTCCTGTCGAAGGCGACCGAATTCGAAGTCTGCTTCGCGTGCCACAAGGAACAACGCGCCCAGGTCAACCGCCCGTCGCACCATCCGGTGCTCGAAGGCAAGGTCGCCTGTTCCGATTGCCACAATGCGCACGGCTCGACCGGCCCGAGCCTGGTCAAGCGCGACAACGTCCGCGACACCTGCTTCCAGTGCCACGCCGAGAAGCGCGGTCCGTTCGTGCACAACCACCAGCCGGCCACCGAAGCCTGCACGATCTGCCACAACCCGCACGGCACCGTCGTCGAGAGCATGTTGAAGGTGCGTCCGCCGTTCCTGTGCCACGAGTGCCACACGCCGCACGGCGGGTTCATCCCGCAGGTCATCGGCGCCCAGGTTCCCGGCCTCAAGCCCACGACGCCCAACGGCCTCGGCAAGGGCACGACCAACGTAACGCAGGGACGCGCCTGCATGAATTGCCACACCGAGGTGCACGGCAGCAACAACCCGAGCGCCACGAACCCAACCCCGCAGTTCATGTTGCGCTGAGACCAGGGAACGCCAAAATGAAAACGTCCAGACACAATTTAGTACTTCGCCAGACCCTTCTCGCCGTGGCGGTGCTCGCCGCCATCGGGCAGGCCCGCGCGCAGATGTCGGAGGAAGTGAAGCAGCTCACGACGCCCGACAGTTCAGTCACGGTTGGCGCCATCGGCGTCAGCGGCGACAGCATGGACCGCGCCCAGTTCGG
>JBKJTX010000220.1:0-4072 GCA_046590315.1 Ramlibacter sp.
GTCCCGCTTGTACCTGCGACCCTCGAAACTGCGCTTGCCCTTGTCATACCCGCTCAGGGATGGCATGTCGGCAAAATCGCCAATACATACGAGAACATCCGGTTTCTTGTCCACCAAATATTGCCCGATGCGTTGAAGGTAGGAGAAGTCCGTTCCCGGCTTGGCTTGGACATCGGGCAGCACCATGATGGTTTTGCCGTTGTGGCCCACCGCCTGCGCAGCCTTCGCGGTCAACGCCTGTATCGAGCGCCCGACAACCGCCTTACTGACTCCGAACCGCTCGGCCACTTTTGAGAGGCTGCCGAGTTCTTTGTAGGCCGCGTGATAGGCGAGCTGAAGGGGTGTCGGCGCATCCATCAGTCCTCCGGCACCAGTAAATCAACCAGCAAATGAATGATGGCGTGCTCTGCCCCATTAACCTGTTCGTCGGTTGATCGCGCATCACGGCATACCGCTATCAGCGGAGCCAGCAGGATATGCGCCGACTCATGGCAGGCAATCCGCTCAAGGCTGCGCTCGGTCACCGACTCAGCCCCGAAGTCCGCGCCCAGGCGATAGGTTGCCATCATGGCTTCCGTGTCGATGCCGTGTATCTCGGCTACGTTAGCTTTTCCGGCCTTCTTTCCCGATCGCACGATGCGCCAGTTACGCAGGTTGAACTTCTCTTGCCATACTCGCATGAACAGCGCGAAAGCATCCGACGCAGCCGGGGTTACCGGGTTCGCGGGCTTGGGCTTTTTCACTCATCGCCCCAAAAAATCAGAATGGCGATGATGCAGATCAGCCCTAGCCCCAGGCCCTCCCACGGCTTGCCGTAGTAGCTGCCCGTCATCCAGCCGCCAGCAAGCAACGCGAACGAGACTAGGGCGAGCGCGGTCATACTTCTAGCGCGGCTTTGAAGGCTGACAAGGGGATTGCGCTTTGGTCGCCATCCTCATAAATCACGTAGACGTTGCCCTGATACAGCACCCAGCAGGCGGCATAAATCTCGCCCTCAACGCGGGCGGTGGCCGCGCGCATCTTCGCCCCAAGCGTCGGTCCTACCGCTGCGAGAACTGCCGGGTTATCACAGTTGGCCTGCGACAATCGCAACTCATTCGCGCCAGAGCGCGCCACAAGATCAGCCCACGCTGGCCCGGCCAGTAGCAGGATCAGGAAGACGATGAGGGCGCGCATCGCATCAGCCGCCCGCGCCAGCCGCCGCTTCGATGATCCTGCCCTTGGTGTCGGCCACCAGCTTGTTTATGAAGGGGCGAGCGAAGCGCAGCGCAATCTCCCACGCCTTGTCATCCGGGTCGGACTCGTTGACGCCTTCGCGGATCACGGCAGCGACGACAGCGAACCGCTCTTCGCCGGGAAGGTGGCCGAACAGGGCTTGCGCCGTCTTGATCGCCTGCGTGATGACGGCGGGATTGGCGATGAGGAAGGCAAGGATTTTCAGGAAGATTGGCATGGTTCGCTTTCAGGTTGGACAAAAGAAAACCGCCCGAAGGCGGCTCAGTAGTGGCACTTGAGGGTGATGCCTACACCGTCGATGCAGGCGCGTCTATGCTCCTGCTCGCATGTCTCCCTCGGAAGCAGGATCGGGTGCGCTGACAGGTGGCACAGGGGCGCTAGCCGAAGGGATGGCGGGGCTGGGTGCCGCTCGGCCAGTGACTCCGACCTTGCTAGTGGTCCCGGCAGTGAGCAGCCAGTTAGCAATGGCATACAGGCCGCCAGCAAGATAAGCCAGAGTCGCGTCGTCGATATGCGGGTCATACTTCGTGCCTTTCAGGAACAGAAGCAGGCCCGCGAGCATCGTGCCGATGGCGTTGATGGCGATCTGCGCTTGCTTGCCCTTGATGGCGCCCTCTGCGACTTGCTCGGCGCGGAAAATCTTGAATGCGTTGGAGATAAACGAGAATTTCATTAGCGGTCCTTGTCAATGGGGAATTGATCGGCGAGCCATCGCATCAGTGACATCCAGCCCACATAGATCGCGCCGACGATTGCCAGGGCGATAAGCAGCTTCACAACGTCTTCAGGTTCGATGCGACCCGTCGGGCCCAGCCCTTGCCGAAAGCCGCCCACGTAGGCAGGCTAGTCATAAAGTCCAGCCGCTCGGCATTCAGGCCCACGGCCAGCTTCAAGCCGTCAGTTCGTTGCGCGGCGGCCAGCGTCATCGGACCCATCACACCGTCATCCACAACATCAAGGGTTTGCTGCAACCACTTCACGGCTTGCTTGACGCCGGAATTTACGGAGGCGTCGAATAGTGAATAGCGCAGCGCCTCGGGCAATTCGTCGGCGTGAATGGCGTTCCAGTAGCGAGTGCGATAGACGGCTTTGGCGGCGTCCTTGGGATAGACGTGCATATCGCCCGTGTAGCCCTCCTGAATGGCAACGCGCTGAGTTACCCCCCAGCGGGTAGAACCCCCAGGGTCGCGGCTGTCGTTGGAATAATCCCCTTCCAATCCGATCAAGCGGTCAAAAGCCGCATCGAAGTTCACTTATCCGCCTTGCCGTCCAGCCGGTTAAACAGTCTCTCGAAGTTGTCGCGCATGTCCCGCGAAAGATTGTCAATCGCACCCTTGAAGTCGAGCTTGCTCAGATACTCGGATGCGATCTTCACTCGATGGTCCTCATGGTCAGCGCGCAGCTTGTTGATCGCGTCCCACAACTGCCTGGCGAACCATCCGCCAACGGCGAGCGATGCGCCGATGATGATGTTGAAGATGTTCTGGATATCCATGCGAGTCCTTCAAGCAGTTTTGTTGGCAATGTTTTGGGTTGAAGCTATCCGCGCACGAATTGCAAGCGCTTGCCCATGTCGAGAGCGGCCTGAACTACTGCGGCAGGCGTGGCGGTGTCGCCCAGGTCAACACCTGACAAACGCCGGTTCGTGATGACGTATTCCGCGCACTCGGTCAGGCGGTCGGGCCCCAGCTCAAGACGCTTCAAAAACGCGAGCACGGCCTGCCCCTTGGAATAGCCCACGCTGGCTACTTCCTCCATCGCCTTGTCGGTTTCAGCATCACCCATCGGCGCGTCCATTGCGATGTGAAAGAAGCCATCAGCAGCGAAGTGCGAAAGCGGCACCATCCGAACGAAAGGGCTCACGGCTTCCAGCAGGAACAAGCGCCCGCCGAATTCCGCCACTTGGGCAATGTGGGCATAGGGCGATTGCGTGAAGCTCTGGACGGCTTGTACTTGCCAATCGTAGAACGTGGCCCATGTGCTGTGATGCGTCGAAATCAGGTCCCCGCTCTGTATGCCGGGACGTGCTTGGGCGTAGTTCATGCGAGAGCCTTTGGGTTCTGATGTTCAGCGGCGTCCGCGTCTTCGCGCCGTGATGAGATAGTCAACGCTGCCGCCGACAACGGTATCGACGATCATTTCAGCCGCTGCGCCACTGAGGCTGTATGTGCCGCTGTCCAGCGACATGCGCCGGTCTGCGCGCGTGGCGGCCCCTGCGCCGCTTATCACGTAGTTGCCGGCCGCTGCCGAAACGAACCTCGCGGCCTTGGTAGATCCCGGGGCTCCTGTGATTGAGTAAGCGCCTGGCGCGCCGGAGATGAGCCGGGCCGTCACCACCTTTGCTGCGAATCCCGTCACCCCATAGGAGCCGCTTGCGAGCGACAGGATGCGTGCGGCCAGCGTCTTCGCTGATGTGCCGGTTATGGCGTAGGCGCCCGGCGACCCAACCATCAGGCGCGTTGCTTTTGTTG
The DNA here is from genome assembly GCA_046590315.1 of Ramlibacter sp. Classification (GTDB taxonomy): domain Bacteria; phylum Pseudomonadota; class Gammaproteobacteria; order Burkholderiales; family Burkholderiaceae_C; genus Ramlibacter. The sequence goes on from JBKJTX010000220.1 coordinate 3,708, forward strand.
ATGCCGCTGCGCCACTCACAACATAAGCGCCACTTGCAAGCGAAAGCCTGTAGCCCTTGAAGGTGTTTGCCGCCGCTCCGCTGATTGAGTACGCGCCAGAGGCCGCCGAGATCACGCGCGTTGCAACTGTCTTGGCCGCCGCTCCACTGATCGAATAGGCGCCGGCGTTGGCGGCTAGTGTGTACGCCCCCGACAGTGGCGCGTATGTTTGGCCGGGGTATGCGCGGCCAGGGTAGTTGCCGCCAAGCACCGATTACCCCTCTTGATAGCTAGTGGGCCATCCCGCGCTGTAGTCGTATTTCTCTGGGTCGGCGCTCGCCAGCATTGACGCGATGTGCTGCGTTGCGGCATCGTCAATGGCTGCG
>JBKJTX010000230.1:0-6338 GCA_046590315.1 Ramlibacter sp.
GCGCCCAGCAACCCCTGGGCGTGCTCATCCATTCCCTGCAGCGGCACAGCCTTTGCCAACGCCATCCACACCCCGAACGGCAACCCCGTGCGTGAGCGCCGCGGCGCGGCGCGCGCCAGGGTGAGGCGGCCTTGCTCCAGCACCAGCACGCCGCACTCGGCCGGCACCTCATCGGCGTCGGCGATACAGCAGCCCTTGGCGTCGCAACCGAGCACGTACCAGCACTCGCCCAGATCGAGATAGGCGGCGCGCTTAGTAGTGTGGCGCAGGTCGCCTAGCAAGTCGGCGCGGCGCACCTTCACTTCATGCACGATGGGGTCCACGTAGCTCTCCACCGACGTATTGCGGATCGAGAACACGTCGGGTTTGGCGATGCACCAGCGCAGCGGCTTGCCGGCGTATTGCGGTTCGGCCTCGGGCACCAGCGCCCGCAACGCCAGCCCGCGCCAGGGGATGCGGCCGGCGCGCGCCATTTCCAGCGCCACCTTCTCCACCAAGGCTTCATGCGCCGAGAAGGCGGCGCGGTTGCTGGCGAGCGTTGCCGACAACAACTTCACGCCGGCGTCGGTCACGCGCAAGGATTCGTGTCCCGAAGCGGCTCGCACCCGATCGAGCATGCCGGCGGCGAGCAGTTCGATCTCTAACGGATCCTGACACGGCCATCCGGCGGAGCGGTAGATCTCGCGCAGGCGCCGGGCGTGCGCCTTTCCGAGCGAGGCCTCGAGGGTCGTGATGGGGGAGATAGGGCTCATGCCAGGGCGCGAAGCGTGCGCTTGCCAGTTTAGCGCCGTGCTGATTGCTTGACGTTTGCGTAGGTTGGGTCCCACGGCTTTTGTAGAGGTTGACTTATCGCTTGCCGCGGGTCCCCCACCACAATCAGCCCATGGTTGAGAACGCGAAATACGGCATCACGGCGCTGCGCTATGCGGGCGCCCAGATTGTCGAAGCGATGATGGGCCTGATCGACCCCACGCAGACCCACTGGGACCTTCGGCCTTCGCCCACACGCCTCACGGAAGTGGTGGACCGCCTGGTGGAGGGCGACACCGTGATCAGCCTCTTCTCCGACGACGCAGGCAAGCTCGAAGCCGGGCCCGAAGTGAAAGTTGATGTGCTGCCGGAAGGCACCGAAACGCTTGCGTTGGCTGAAGAAACGCCTGGGCGCAGTCTTCGGGACCTGCCCCGGTTTTGACGGCGCTTGCGCGCCGTGCTCACGTCTGCTGGCCTCGCGCCGGCCATTTCAATAGGCCCGTAGACAGGGCCGTGCCGCAGACGATCACCCCGCCGCAAATCAACATCCACGCCGTCACTGCCTCGCCCAGGAACAGCACGCCATAGATCACGGCGAACACGGGCACGACGAACGTGACGGCCAGAGCCCGCGCCGGCCCCGCCCGCTCGATCAAGCGAAAGTACAGGATGTAGGCGATGCCGGTGCAGACCACGCCGACAACCACCAGCGACAGCCAGGCTTGCAGACCGGGCATGGTGGCGGGCCAGAACCACAAGGCAGGCAGCGCCAGCCCCAGCATCGCCCCGATCTGGCTACCCGACGCGGTCACCAGCGCAGGCAAACCGCTGAGGTAGCGCTTGGTGGCGATGGCGGCGAAGCCATAGCAAAGTGTGGCAAGCAGGCAGGCCAGCACCGCCCAACCCGGCGCCACGCCCGACGCATCGGGCTTGAAACTGGCTTTATCCCAGGCCAGCATCGCGACGCCGGCAAAACCCACCACCAGGCCCAGGATGCGCGAGCCGACGGGCTTATCCTTTAACCAGAACCATGCCACCAGCGCACCGAAGAGCGGAACCGTGGCGTTGAGAATGGCGGACAGACCGGTGGTGATGGACAACAGCGCGAAAGAAAAGCACGCGAACGGGATCGCGGAGTTGAGGATGCCGATGACAAAGATCTTCTTCCAGTGACGACGCAGTTGCGGCGCGAGTCCGCGCAGCCAGAGCAGAGGTATGAGAAACAGCGAGGCGATGGCGACGCGCACAAAAGCCGTCGGCAGTGGGCCGAACTCCACTACACCCACCCGCGTGAAGAGGAAGGACGAGCCCCAGATCGCGGCGAGCAACACGAAGTCGGTGACCCAGCCGCGTGTCGCACCGGCGCCCACCGCGGTCGTTGACGTCAAGCGGCGCCCTCCAGCCGCAGCAGCGCGCTCTTGCGTTCGACGCCACCCGCATAGCCGGTGAGCGAGCCGTCGGCGCCGACCACACGGTGGCAGGGCACGACGATGCTCACGGGATTGCGGCCGACAGCTGCGCCCACTGCGCGCACGGCGGCTGGCTGGCCGATGCGCTGGCTCAGCACGCCATAGCTTAGGGTCCCGCCAGCGGGAATGGCGAGCAGCGCCTGCCACACCGACTGCTGGAACGCGGTGCCGCCCTGCAGGTCCAGCGGCAAGTCGAAGCGGGTGCGCGTGCCGTTGAAATACTCCTCTAGTTGGGCAATGGCTTGCGCCAGCAGCGGATGCGACGGCGCCAGCGGCCAGGCCACTGCGTCGGGCATGTGGCGTTGGCCTTCGAACCAGATGCCGGCAATGCCGCGACTGGTGGCCGCAATGATCATCGGGCCGAGCGGGCTGGCCCAGCGCGCCTGTGCGATGGAGGTGTCGAACTTCATGAGGGGTCCTTTGCGCTAGTCATTGCGGGCTCGACCCGCAATCCAGGGGTGTTGATAGAGGCCCAGGCGCGAATCACAGCATAGCTGCGCCAAGGCTTCCACGCCTCCGATGCCGCGAGTGCCGCACGGGCGGGATGGGGTTCTTGTGAGACGCCGAGCGCTTTGTGCAGGGCGACGTCGCCGGAAGGGAACGCATCGGGCCAGCGCAACGCGCGCATCGCGATGTACTGCGCCGTCCAGTCGCCGATACCTGGCAACGCTTTCAGCACTTCGATGGTCGAGCGCACGTCGGCGCCGCCGTGCAGGTGCAGCCGCTTGTCCGCCACCGCCTGCGCGATGCCGACGATCGCGGTCTGCCGCTGCTTCACGATGCCGAGTTGCCCCAGCGCATCGCCCTCGGCGGCGGCGAGCACGGCAGGCTCGGGGAAGAGCCGCGTGAGCCCTTCGAAGGGCGTGTCCAGCGCTTCGCCGAAGCGGTCCACCACACGCTGTGCGAGCGTCCGCGCAGCCGCCACGGTGATCTGCTGGCCGAGCACGGCGCGCGTCGCCAGTTCGTAGCCGCTCATCGTGCCGGGTACGCGCAGGCCGTCGCCCTCGGGAAAGCTCGCGTGCAACACGGGGTTGATCGCCTGGGGATCGGCGTCGAGGTCGAGCGACGCCCGTACGCGTCGGATCACGATCGGCAGCACATCGCGCAGCGAATCGCTGATGCGCAGCACCACTTGATGGCGCACTTCGTCGAACTGCGCGGCGAGCCAGCCCTTGTGCAATTTTCCGCCGGCCTCCACAGACAAAGTGCGCGCCACGCCGGCGTGTTCGATGCTCGCCAACTCGACGCCCGCGATCAATCGCTTGTGAAGGAAGCTCAACATGGCTTGCACGTCGTAAGGCGGACGGTATCCGAGTCGGATCGCCAGCCCCTGTCCGGCCGATTGCCCGCCGTCGCGCCGAATTTGTGTCGGGTTGAGGCCGTAGTGCTCGGAGAAGGCGGCGTTGAAGCGGCGCACGCTCGCGTAGCCGCTGATAAGTGCAACCTGCGTGATCGGCAAATCGGTGTCGGCCAGCAGCTGCTTGGCCGTGAGAAGCCGGCGTGTCTGCAGGTATTGCACCGGCGAGACGCCGAATTGCGCTTCGAAGATGCGGCGCACATGGCGATCGCTCACGCCAAGGCGCCTCGCCAATTGCTCGACCGACGGCGACTCGTCGGTCCACGCCTCCGGCTCGTCGAGCAGCCGCGCCGCCTGGTGCGCAAGGATGTAGCTCGCATCCTGAATCGACCAGGCGACAGAATTTGGGGCCAGCTCGGGGCGGCAGCGCAAGCACGGCCGGAAGCCGGCGCGCTCTGCCTGCGCTGCGTGGTCGAAAAAGCGGCAGTTCTCGCGCTTGGGCGTGCGCACCCGGCACACCGGGCGGCAATAGATTCCGGTAGAGGTAACGCCGGTAAAAAAGCAACCGTCGAAGCGGGCGTCCTTCGCCTTGAGCGCAAGGTAGCAGGCGTCGGGTTGCAGCGTGGTGGCGTCGCGTTTCATGGCCTGATGATACGCAGCAGCCGAGGGGTGACTGGCCGTTTTCGGACATGCTCCTCGAGGCTATGGAACAAGCTCTTCCGTTCCATAGTCCGATCGCAGTGTCGTTTGCTCGTTTCGTGGCGCAACCCACGCCTACAATTTGCCACCACTTCAGTCGGACAACCCAGTCATGCAGTTCTCAGCTTCCATCTTCAAGGCCTACGATATCCGCGGCGTCGTGCCGTCCACTGTGAATGAAGAGGTCGCGCAGGCCCTCGGACTTGCGTTCGGAAACATCGCGCAGCTGGAAGGCGAAAAGACCGTGGCGGTCGGCCGCGACGGCCGGCTGAGCGGGCCATCTCTTAGCGCCGCGCTGGTCCGCGGCCTGGTAGCTTCGGGCGTCGATGTGATTGACATCGGGATGGTCACTACGCCGATGCTGTACTTCGCGGCGAATACGCTATGCGCGAGCGGCATTCAAGTGACCGGCAGCCACAACCCCAAGGACTACAACGGCTTCAAAATGGTGATGGCCGGCCGCGCGATCTTCGGCGAGGAGATCCAGGCGCTGCGCAAACAGATGGAAGAGGGCAGTCCAGCCGCGGACAAGCCCGGCAACATTCGCAACGTCAACCTGCTCGCGCCGTACCGCGACCGCATCGTGCAGGACGTGAAGCTCGCGCGGCCGATGAAGATCGTCGTCGATTCCGGCAACGGCATCGCCGGTGCGTCGGCGCCAGGCCTTTTCCGTGCACTGGGCTGCGAGGTGATCGAGCTCTTCAGCGAAGTCGACGGCAATTTTCCGAACCACCATCCCGATCCGAGCAAGCCGGAGAACTTGAAAGACCTGACCGCGGCCATCGAGCAACACGACGCCGAACTGGGCCTCGCGTTCGACGGCGACGGGGACCGCCTGGGCATCATCACGCGCGGCGGCAACAACATCTACCCCGATCGGCAGATGATGCTGTTCGCGCGCGACGTGCTCTCGCGCAACCCGGGCGGCACCATCCTCTTCGACGTGAAATGCACCCAGCGCCTCGCCCCCGCCATCCGCGAAGCGGGCGGGGTGCCCCTGATGTACAAGACCGGCCACTCGCTCATCAAGGCCAAGATGAAGGAAGTCAATTCGCCGCTGGGCGGAGAGATGAGCGGCCACATCTTTTTCAAGGACCGCTGGTTCGGCTTCGACGACGGCACTTATGCCGGCGCGCGTCTGCTGGAGATCCTCTCGCATCATGCCGATCCGAGCGCCGTGCTCGACGGCCTGCCGACCAGTCACTCGACGCCCGAGCTGAACGTGCAGTGCGCGGAAGGCGAGCCGCATGCGGTCGTGAAGGAGCTGATGCAATCGGCCCGCTTCGAATCTCCCGCGCAGGTGTCGACCATCGACGGCGTGCGGGTGGACTGGCCCGACGGCTTCGGCCTCATCCGCGCGTCGAACACGACCCCGGTGCTGGTGCTGCGCTTCGAAGGCCAGACAGCGGAGGCGCTGCACCGGATCGAGCGCGACATGCTGGCGCTGCTGCGTCGCGTGAAACCGGACGCGGTTATCGGCGAAGCGGCGCATTAGCAGTATGGTTGGATGGGCGACGTTATTTTGAACGCAGAGGACGCAGAGGAAGATGAAAAAATCTAGAATTTGGTTTTCCTCTGCGTTCTCTGCGTAACCTCTGCGCCCTCTGCGTTCAAAAATACCTGTGCACGCAAATCAACCCAATTGAATAGCCCCCGTCCAGGACAAGCCACAATGACGCCCTGTGAGAATCCTCATCGTCAAGCTGTCGTCCCTGGGAGACGTGGTGCATGCCATGCCCGCCGTGCAGGACATCCGCGCCGCGCTGCCCGCGGCCATGGTCGACTGGGTCGTTGAACGGAGCTTTTCACCGCTGGTGGAGCGTTGCGACGGCATCGCGAACGTGATTGCCTGCGAGATTCGCCACTGGCGCAAGTCACCGCTGGGTGCCCAGACGCGCTCGCAGTGGCGGACTTTTCGAAGCGAGTTGTGCGGCAACGCATATGACGCCGTGATCGACCTGCAGGGCCTCACCAAGTCGGCGCTTGTCTCGCGCGCCGCGCGCCTGGCCGCCGGCGGAAAGCGCTTCGCGCTCGCGAATCGTACGGAGGGCTCGAGCTATGAAGCGCCCACGCGCTGGGTCGCCGATGTGGCGATTCGCATCGAGCCGCGCGTGCCCGCCGTG
>JBKJTX010000416.1:0-5935 GCA_046590315.1 Ramlibacter sp.
GCGACCTGCAGACACTGCTGGATGGAACCCGCTCCTCGTACACCGCCGGGCGTCAGTTCATCCGCAAGAACGGGGAGGTCTATCCGGTTCGCGTTTCCGTGACCCTCGTGCGCAGCGAGGTATCCGAGCCGTACCTCATCTCCATCATCGAAGACCTGACCGAGCACGAACGCGACCAGGAGCGCATCCGCGAACAGAGCCGCCTGCTGGAACAGGCCAACGAGGCGCTGGAGTCGCGCATCCGCCAGCGCACCGCGCAACTCGAAGAAAGCAATCAGGAGTTGCGCACCTTCGTCTATTCGATGGCGCATGACCTGCGCGCGCCGCTCGCCAGCACCGACGGGTTTGCGCGACAGCTGGAACTGCTGCTGGGCGACCAGCTGGAAGTGCGCGGCCGGCACTATCTGCACCGCGTGCGCGCCGGCGTGCAGGCGATGTCGGACCTGACCGATGCCTTGCTGTCGCTGGCCCGCCTCTCGCAAGAACCCCTGCAATCGACCACCGTGGATCTGGCGGAAATCGCGCGCCAGTGGGCACGTCGCGCACGCGATCGCGAGCCCGGTCGCAGTGCCGAGGTGATCATCGCCGACAGCCTGCCCGTGCGCGGCGACGCGAGGTTGCTTTCGGTGCTGGTCGGCAACCTGTTGGACAACGCCTGGAAATTCTCCTCGCGCCGCGACAACGCCCGCATCGAATTCACTGCCGAGGCGGTCGACGGCAATCCGATCTTTTGCGTGCGCGACAACGGCGACGGCTTCGACTCGACCTATGCCGACAAGCTTTTTGCCCCTTTCCAGCGATTGCATGCCGCCCAGGATTTCGCCGGTACCGGCATGGGCCTGGCGATCGTGCACAAGATCGCGTTGCGGCATGGTGGCAGGGTGTGGGCGGATGCGCGCCCCGGCGAGGGTGCGACATTTCGTTTCACGCTTGAGGGAATCGAGGCCGACGACACGCCGCCATGAGAGGCGGGTGGCCGGCAGGTTTTTCGCGTTCCCTGGACAATGCGCCTAGAAACTTACCAGGCACCTCATGTCCACTCACCATTGCGATCTCTTCGTTATAGGCGCCGGCAGCGGCGGCGTTCGTGCCGCCCGCATGGCCGCGCAGCGCGGCGCGCGCGTGGTGGTGGCGGAGGCGGCGCAACTGGGCGGAACCTGCGTCAACGTGGGCTGCATTCCAAAAAAGCTTTATAGCTTTGCGGCGCACTACGCCGATGACTTTCGCGACGCCGCAGGCTTTGGCTGGCAGGTGGGCCAGCCGGTGTTCGACTGGGCGACATTGAAGGCGAACCGCGCCGCAGAAATCCTTCGCTTGAACGGCATCTATCAGGGCCTGCTGACGGGTGCGGGCGTGCGCATCGTCAACGGCTGGGCGCAGGTGTGCGACGCCAACACGGTACAGGTCCAGACTGCGGCCGGCCAGGAAAGCATCAGTGCCGAGCACATTCTGGTCGCCACCGGCGGGCGTCCCAGCGTCCCGACCTTTCCGGGATGTGAGCATGTGATCACCTCAGACGGTATGTTCGACATCGACCCCTTCCCCCAGCGCCTGCTGGTGGTGGGCGGCGGCTACATCGCGTGCGAGTTCGCGTCGATTTTCAATGGCCTCGGCGCGCAGGTGACCCAGCTGTACCGCGGCGACCAGATCCTGCGTGGCTTTGATGAGGACGTGCGGCGATTCACCACGCAGGAGATCCGCAAGCACGGTGTGGACCTGCATACCAGCGCCGACGTGAAGTCGATAGCGAAGACTTCGGCGGGCCTGGTCACCACACTCGAAGATGGCAGGACCATGACCACCGACGCAGTGCTGTACGCAACCGGACGCGTTCCTAACGTGGCGGGCCTCGGCCTCGAAGCTACGGGGGTGAAGCAGCGCAAGGACGGTGCGCTCATTGTGAACGCAAACTACCAAACGTCCGTGCCCTCCATTCATGCCTTAGGTGACGTGACGGCGCGCATGCAGTTGACGCCGGTTGCACTGGGCGAGGCGATGGTTCTGGTCGATCGCCTCTTCGGCAAAGCCCAGCGCAAGATGGGCTACGACTTCGTGCCGACGGCCGTGTTCACCCATCCGAACATCGGCACTGTGGGTTACTCCGAAGGCGAGGCGCGCAAGCTGTTCGGCGAGGTGACCATTTTTCGCAGCGAATTCAGAGCACTCAAGCACACCTTGAGTGGCAGCGCCGAGCGCACGTTGATGAAGCTGGTGGTCGACACCGGAAGCGATCGCGTCGTCGGCCTGCACATCGTCGGCGCCGATGCAGGTGAAATCGTTCAGGGCTTCGCGGTGGCGATGAAGGCGGGCGCAACCAAGGCGGTGTTTGACAGCACCATCGGTATCCACCCAACCCTGGCCGAGGAGTTGGTGACCATGCGAGAACCGGTTGCCAGCTAGGCGAGCAGCGCGACGTTGCCGCCGGCGGCGGTGGTGTTGATGGTCAACGTTTGTTCGGCGCAGAAGCGGTAGAGGTAGTGCGGACCACCGGCCTTGGGTCCGGTACCCGACAACCCTTCGCCGCCGAACGGCTGCACGCCCACCACGGCGCCAATCATGTTGCGGTTGACGTAGATGTTGCCGATGTGCGCGCTGGCGGCAATGGCGAGGGCCCGGCTGTCGATGCGGGTCTGGATGCCCAGCGTCAGGCCGAAGCCAAGCGCGTTGATCTGCTCGATGACTGCTTGCGGGTCGCCGCTCCAGCGCACGATCTGCAGCACGGGGCCGAAGATTTCATGTTGGACGTCGGCAATGCACCGGACCTCGAACGCTGTCGGGGGGATGAAATGGTGCCCGTCATTGCGGGCTTGACTCGTAGTCCAGCGGTTTGACGCGGGCCCGGATGCCGGATCAAGTCCGGCATGACACGCCAGGGGTTTTGCGCTCGTGTTCAGCCGATCCAGGTGCTTGGTGATTCCTTCATAGGCCTCACGATCGATCACCGGCCCGATATCGGTCGAGAGTAACGCCGGGTCTCCAATGACGAGTTGGCGCGCGGCGCCCTGGATCATCTCGATCACGCCGTCGGCGATGCCTTCGTGCACGCACAGCAATCTGAGCGCCGAACAACGCTGACCGGCGGAGCGGAAGGCGCTCTGCACCACGGCGTCGGCCACCTGTTCGGGGAGCGCGGTGGAGTCCACGATCATCGCGTTGATGCCGCCGGTCTCGGCGATCAGCGGCACGATTGCGCCGTCCTTGGCGGCCAGCGCGCGCTGGATGATCTTCGCCACCTGGGTCGAACCGGTGAACACCACGCCGGCAATGCGCGGCTGCGCGACCAGCGCCGCACCGACGGTCTCGCCTGCGCCGTGCAGCATTTGCAGTGCGTCTTGCGGCACGCCGGCCGCGTGCAGGAGCTTGACCGCTTCCAGCGCGATGGCGGGTGTCTGCTCGGCCGGCTTGGCCAGCACCGTGTTGCCGGTTGCCAGAGCCGCAGCGATCTGGCCGGTGAAAATCGCCAGCGGAAAATTCCAGGGGCTGATGCAGACCCAGGGTCCGCGCGGCGTGAGTCGCAGCTCGTTGGTCTCGCCCGTGACGCCCAGCGTCACTTCGGCATGACGGCCTGGCAGCGCGACGGGTTGCATGATGCGCTCGGCTTCGTTGGCGTAGTAGCGCAGAAAGTCCACGGCCTCGCGGACTTCGGCCACGCCATCGCCCCAGGTCTTCAAGGCTTCCTTCACCAGCAGTGCGCACAGAGCCGGCAAGTGGGCTTCCATCGCATCGGCGGCGCGGCGCAAGATGCCGGCGCGCGCCGCGACCGGGGTCACCGCCCAGCTCGGGTAGGCGGCGAGTGAGCGAGTCACGGCTTCGGCCACTTGCGGTTCGCCGGCTTGTGCCACGGCCGCAATATGCGCTGCGTCGTAGGCCGTGAGCAGCGGCTTGCGCATGGCGGCCACGGTGAGGTCGACGCCAAGGCTGTTCTTGCGCTCTGGCCCGTAGAGATCGGAAGGCAGTGGCAGCGAAGGCGTGCCGGAAAGCCGCAACGGCGACACCAGCAGTTGGTCCATGCCCACCGACTCATCGGCCAGCTGGTGCACGAAAGAGGAGTTAGCGCCGTTCTCCAGCAGCCGGCGCACGAGGTAGGCCAGCAGGTCGCGGTGCTGGCCCACCGGCGCATAGACGCGGCAGGCGATGAGCGGATTCTTCAGCACCTCGCGGTAGATGCCCTCGCCCATGCCGTGCAGACGTTGCAGCTCGAACTGAGGTGCGGCCCCGGCGCCGGGCCGCGTCAAGCTGGCCATCTGCAGGATGGCCGCGATGGTGCCGGCGTTGTGCGTAGCGAACTGCGGAAAGATCACGTCCTGTGCGGCGAGCAGCGCATTGGCGCAGGCGAGGTAGGAGATGTCGGTGTGGTGCTTGTAGGTGAACACCGGGTAGTGCGACAGCCCCATCTCCTGGGCCCGCTTGATCTCGGCGTCCCAGTACGCGCCCTTCACCAGCCGGCACATGAAGCGCAGCCCGTACTTGCGCGCGATCTGCGTCACGCGCTCGATGAGCTCCAACGCGCGAGTCTGGTAGGACTGCAGTGCCAGACCAAAGCCCTGCCAGCGCGGATACAGGCGCGCGACCTGCGCCGCCAATGCCTCGAACACCTCGAGCGAGAGTTCGAGCCGGTCCACCTCTTCCGCGTCGATGGTGAGGTTGATGTTGGCCCGCGCCGCCAGCTCGCACAGCAGCCATGCGCGCGGCACGAGTTCAACAAGCACCCGTTCGCGTTGCGCATCCTCGTAGCGTGGATGCAGCGCGCTCAGCTTGATGGAGATGCCGTCGTTCCGCTCCACGGGTCCATCGGCGCTCGCACCACGGGCGATGGATTCGATGGCTTGGCGGTAACTCGCCAGATAGCGCAGCGCGTCGGGCTCGGTACGCGCGCCCTCGCCCAGCATGTCGTAGGAAAAGCGCAGGTCCCGGTGCCTGCGGCGCGCCGAATCGGCCTCGTCCATCGCGGCGCCGATGTTCTGCCCGAGCACGAATTGGCGGCCCAGCAACTGGACGGCGCGCAAAGTCGCCGCCACCACGGTCTTGGCGCCCAGTTTGCCGAAGAGGCCGGGCTCTTGCTGCGCATCGGGGAGAAATCTCTTCGACATTGCGATAGCGCTTCGCGACAAGCGCGCCAACGCGCTGTCCGTGGCGCCTTCAAAATCGGCGCGGCCGAGCTGGTCGGCGGTGAGTGCGATCGCGGTCTCGGCATCGGGGACGCGAAGCAGCGCTTCGGCCAACCGCATCAGCGCGAGCCCCTCGGCGCTGGAGATCGGGTATTCCTTCAGCAGACTCTCCATCGCCCAAAAAGGCGGCGGGTGCTGGCGCACTGCCTGCACCCAGGGCTGCGCGACCTGGGCTGCGGCTGCCCAGTCGAGCGTGTGGGCCAATGCCTTCAAGCGCTGCGTAATTACGATGGGTTCGGGACGGTAGGGCGAGGGCAGGCGCGGGGCAGATGCGAGGTGGGTCATCGAGCCTATCGTCGCTCGCATTCTGGTGAGTTTCACGCTAAATTTAGCGATCTGACAACATAATCCACTAGATATGACTGAAATGCTGATCGATATCGACCGCATTGATAGGAAAATCCTGAACGTCTTGCAGCTGGAAGGGCGGATTTCCAACCTAAAGCTGGCAGAAGCGGTGATGCTCTCGCCCACGGCCGTGCTGGCGCGGGTGCAGCGTCTGACGCGAGACGGCTACATCCTTGGCTACGAGGCGCGGCTCAACCCCCTGAAGCTGGGTGCCGGCATGATGGTCTTCATCGAAGTGGTGCTGGACCGCACCTCGCCCAATGTGTTCGAAGAATTCAAAGCGGCGGTGCAGGTCCACGCCGAGATCATGGAGTGCCACATGGTGGCCGGCGGGTTTGACTACCTGCATATCCGCCATACGGGTCTTGAGCAGGTAGTCAAACCCGCCGGCCACCATGTGGCACTCCATGATCTCGGCG
>JBKJTX010000427.1:0-3780 GCA_046590315.1 Ramlibacter sp.
GCGCGAGCGCCTTGCGCTCAAGCTCCTGGTCGACTGCTCGGGCTCGATGGCCGGCGACAGCATCGCCTCGGCGCGAGCCGCGCTGAGCGGTGCGTTGGCGGGGCTGGGCGAGGGCGATCAAGTGAGCATCAGCCGCTTCGGCTCGAGCGTGCAGCACCTGCAGGCGCCCACCGCGTGCACGCCAGGCACACTGCGCCGGCTAGCGCAGACCGTGAGCGCAATCCAGGCCGACCTGGGCGGCACGGAGATGGAAGCGGCGCTGCGGTCGGTGTTCGCGCTGTCGGTGAAAGCCGATGCGTTCGGCGCCGACGTCCTGCTGGTCACCGATGGCGAGATCTGGCAGGCCGAGGAAATGATCGCCGCGGCGCGTGCCAGCAAGCATCGCGTCTTCGCCATCGGCGTGGGCTCGTCGCCGGCCGAAGGCGTGCTGCGATCGCTGGCCGAGGCCACGGGCGGCGCCTGCGAGTTCGCCACGCCGGGAGAGGCGTTGGAGGCTGCCGCGCAACGCATGCTCGCGCGCATCCGCCAGCAGCCGTGGCGCGACGTGCGCATCGAGTGGGGCGCAGAGACGGCCTGGCAGACCGCGCTGCCGGCCAGCGTGTTCGGCGGAGATACGGTGATCGCGTTTGCGGGGATGGCGACGCGTGCTTCTTCAGCCAGAGTCCGCTTGCTCGCGAAAGACGCGAGCGGCGCGACCGTCGAGATCGCGCGGGGCGAGGCCGATGCGCCCTGCCCCGGCGACAGCCTGCCCCGCATCGCGGCGGCACGGCGCATCGTCGCCACGGCCAACGACGCGGAGGCGTTGGGTCTGGCCATCGGCTACCAGCTGCTGGGCAGGCAGACTCATTGCATCCTCGTGCATCAGCGCGCGGAGGCGGACAAGGCGACTGGGGATGCGGAGCTGCATCGCGTCAGCTCGATGCTTGCGGCGGGATGGGGGGAAGAGGCCGTGAACCTCGGCGCCAGCGAGGGACAGGCGCTGCTGTCGCTCGCCTGGTGGACGAACTCGCGCAGCCAAGGCATCGGCAGCGCATCGATCGTCGCAGCGCTTCAGCCGCGTGTCGATGTGCTGGCGGCAAGCCTCGTCAGCCGCTGCGTCGAGTTGTTCGACCGCCTTCTGGGCGGATATCCGATCGACGGCTGGAGGCTGTCGCGGGCGCAGCGTTTGCAGCGCGCGATTGCGCGGAATTCGCCGTGACAGGGTCATAAGGTTGGGCCCCGAAGAACACCCTCAGCGCTACACTGGGGCGCCTCAGTAGTAGGAAGCTTTGTCATGCCGCAGTTGATCACTGTCGACCCCGAGATCCACAGCGGAACGCCTGTGTTCGCCGGTACCCGCGTACCAGTCAAGACGTTGTTCGACCACCTTGAAGGCGGAGATTCGCTGGAGGTCTTTCTCGAAGATTTCCCATCCGTTAGCCGCGAGTTGGCAGTTGCTGTTCTAGAACAGGCGCACGCTGCACTCATTCCAAATGCGCATCCTGCTTGACGAAGACTTGCCTCGCCGTCTGGCAACGCTCCTCGTTGGTCACGAGGCAGCGCGAAGCAACCGATTGGAGCACTTGGCGCCGCTTGTTCCGGCCATCTCGAAGGAGCTCAACCATCTTCCACCGAATGGCCTCCGGCGAGTCGGCGCCTGACCTCGCCGATTCGCGCAGGCCTTCAACGATCCACTGATCGGGCGGGCGCCGGTACTGTGGCAGCGCAGTCAGACGAGGAGCAAGCGTGGACCAACTCGATCGCATTACCCAACACCCAAACGTGATGGCTGGCAGGGCATGCATCCGCGGAAAGCGGGTCACCGTCGCCAGCCTAGTCGGCCAGATCGGCGCAGGTCGCAGCATCGAAGAGGTTCTCGGCGACTATCCCTATCTCGAACGCGACGATGTCCTGCAAGCGCTTCGAAACGCCGCTTGGCGCGCTGAGGAGCGCGAGGTCACGCTGGCCGGTGCATGACGTTCCGTGCGGCTCCTTGTCGACATGAACTTGTCGCCACGATGGACAAGATCAACGTGGAGAGCGTCAATGACCACTAAGCCGATTCGCACCGACGAAAACCTGCGGGCGGTGTTCCGCCATCTTGAAAGCATCTATCAAGCTGACGAAGGCACTCCGGAGGCCGATGAGCGAGACGTGCTCGTGACCTTGATTGAAGCCTACGAAAACCAGCACTACGCATTCGGCCCGGCCGACCCGGTCGACGCCATCAAGGGGGCCTGACGCAAAGCGGGCGTACCGGTCACTCCAATCACCACTGCCTGCCCGGCGGAGTTCACATGCAACAGACGCATGGCGGTTCAGCGAACATGTTTCGCCAGCAGGTGCGCCAGCCTGCGGTCGGCGGCTTCGACATCAAGCGCGTCAGGCAGCCTCAGACTCCCTTGCCACTGTGCCACCCAGCGCCGGCCGCGCCGGCCGCGACGCCCTGCGCCAGCAGCGATTGCTCCAACGCCTCGCGCACAACGGCCGACTTGGAAAGCCCACGCTTGCGGCTCACCTCTTTCAAGGCGGCGTGCAGGTCGTCGGGCAGCTTGAGAGTGATGACGTTCATGCGGGCTCCGCGTAGTACCTTTCAAACGATGACGAGAAACGCCACCCCCTTTGAAGTCGCCCATGCCGGTCGTCAAGCCGCCTTCGGGCGCAGCCGCTTGCCGGTGTTGCGTGCGGCCTTGAATTCGCCGGCAACGGCTTCGATGTCCACCGAGCGGGCGGCGAGCAGGCGATCCAGCCCGGCAGAAGCTTTCTTCAATGCGGCGACATCGGCTTCGGCTTGGCCTCGAGTTGGAATGAAGAAGCCCACGGTCTGCCCATGCCGGGTGACGGCCACGGGCGCATCCAAGGCGATGTATTCCGCTAATCCCGAACGGAATTCGCGCATGCCGACTTTGGTTGCTTCCATGCCTCACTCCAAGGTTTGAGGACGGCATTGTGCATCACTGTGTACACATATGGCCTTCTCAACGCAGTAGCGGTTTCCGCGAAACGCACCTGCCAAGTAGTCGGTTTTGCAACGCCGCAGACGTTGTGGCGACTGAGAGGTCGATGAACTGCGCAAAGTGATCGCTGACCGTCTGCTCCTCGCTCCATGAGCTTTGCCAATTTTTGCCACCGGCAGTAGGATTCGCGCATGAGCACGATGAATATCTCCCTGCCCGATTCGTTGAAGTCCTTCGTGGACGAGCAGGTCGCGGAACGTGGCTTCGGCACGATCAGCGAATACGTTCGCGAGCTGATTCGCAAGGAGCAAGACCGCAGCCAGCTGCGTGCCGTGTTCCTGGAAGCCGCGGCTTCGCCGGTGGTGGCCGAGATGGGGCCGACCTACTTCGCCCAGCTGCGCGAACGCATTCGCAAGCCAGCCGGTCGATGAAGGCGAAGCGTGTCGCCGTTCGGCAGGCGGCAGAACGCGACATCGACGCGGCGGTCGGCCACTACCTGCAGGAGGGCGGCGCGGCTCTCGCGACGAGGTTCGTCGCAGCGCTGGAAGAGGCTTACCGCCATATCCGGCGATTTCCTGCAACCGGGGCGTTGCGCTACGCGGCCGAGATCGGCATCACCGGCCTGCGCTTCTGGCCGCTGAACAAATTTCCGTATCTCGTTTTCTACGTCGAGCGGGAAGACCACGTGGATGTCCTGAAAGTGCTGCACGCGCAGCGGGACATTCCGGCTTGGTTGACGGATAGCCCGGATCTCTAGATGTCGACCGATCTTGTCATCGGCTACTTCAACCATGTTCACTCCGCGTCTCTACATTTCCCGCCTCACCGCCGCCGTCCCCACATC
>JBKJTX010000495.1:0-5288 GCA_046590315.1 Ramlibacter sp.
GTGTACGACTCCGTAGGCAAGGACACCTGGGACAAATCGATGGACTGCCTGCAGCCCTTCGGTTTGATGGCGAGCTTCGGTGCCGCTTCCGGCCCGCCTGCACCCTTTGCGCCCGGCATCCTAGGGGCGAAGGGTTCGCTCTACGTCACGCGCCAGACCCTCTTCACGCACATCGCCACGCGCGAGAGCACGCAGGCCATGGCGGATGACCTGTTCAACGCGGTGACCACTGGAAAAGTGAAGATCCGCATCGATCAGCGCTATCCGCTGGAGCAGGTTGAGCAGGCGCACCGCGACTTGGAGGCGCGCAAGACAACCGGCTGCACCGTTCTCACGCTGTGAGTGGTGCCGCGCCCGATCCGGGGTGGGTCGCTGCTTTGCGCGCCCGCGCGGACAGCCCGCCTGCGCGGCAGCGCGTGCCCTTGTGGGCGGGTCCAGTGCGCATCGGAACAGTGGAGCCGGAACTGCTGGCACGCATGGCCTTGCGGTCCGGCCTCGTGGCCCCTGCAACGCGCGAAGGCGAGGCAGGCTGGGCGATCGAGGGCGAACTCACGGCCAGCTTGCGCGAGCTGGCGTTCGCCTTGCGTGACGCGGGTGTCGCGCATGCCTGGCGCGACGAACAACTCGCGGTGGCTGATGACGAGGGGCGCGTGCTCGCAACAGTGGAGCGAGCCGTGGTGCGGCCATTGGGCATCGCCACGCAAGCAGTGCACTTGGCGGGCGTATCGGCGGATGGACGGTATTGGGTGCAGCAGCGGTCGCTGACCAAGCCGAACGATCCGGGGTTGTGGGACACTTTGGTGGGCGGAATGATCCCCGCCAGCGATACCGAGCGGCAGGCGCTGGAGCGGGAGACCTGGGAGGAAGCCGGGCTACGTTTCGATCAGCTGGTGGATGTCGCACATGGCGGCAGCATTGCGACGCGCAGGCCTGCAGGTGATGCGGGCTTGGGATATGTCGTCGAACGCATCTCGTGGTATCGCTGCATCGTGCCCGATGGGGTCGAGCCGAAAAACCAGGACGGCGAAGTGGAGCAGTTCAGGCTCATGGACCACGATGAAGTTCTGCATCGGATGCATCGTGACGAATTCACGATGGAAGCGGCCCTCGTACTTCTCGAAGCAGGAATATGACACGTGGCCCGCAGGCTGGCCTAAGGATGAGCGGAATCTCCTACAGTTGCTTGGCTTGCGGGATTGCACCCCGCTAACCTCTAAAACGATAGGTTGTGTCCAATGCGCAAAGACCTGTGACGCGGCGTCAGCCGCCACCGGTCCACATTGGAGAAACTGATATGAAATTCCGTGCATATATCGTCGAGGACAGCCCGACGATCCGTGACAACCTCATCGAGACGCTGCAGGAACTGGCGCTGGTGGAAGCCGTCGGCACTGCCGAAACCGAGCATGAAGGCAAGACCTGGCTGGCCCAGAACGACACGTACTGGGACCTGGCGATCGTCGACCTGTTTCTCAAGGAAGGCAGTGGTCTCAACATCCTCGAGGCTTGCCGCTTGCGCCGGCCAACTCAGAAGATGGTGGTTCTTTCCAACCATGCGACCAACGACGTGCGTTGGCGCTGCGCCCAGTTGGGGGCCGACGCGGTGTTCGACAAATCCACCGAAATCGACGCGCTGGTCGACTACTGCGTGAAAGAACGCGTCAAGGTCGAGCCCCAGCGGCTCACCTGAAAATCGCTTCAGCGATTTTTGAGCGCTGCCGCCCCGCTCGGCGGACCTTCGGAGAGCGACTGCTGGCGCAGCCGATTGGGCGCGAGTGCGCCGGCCGAATCGAGAATCGGGTAGGCAATCGAGCAGATGTGCGAGTTGATGCGCTTCAGGTCGCTGATGAGGTCGATGTGCAGCGAACTGGTCTCGATGCTCTGTACGGTGTTCCCCGAAAGCCTGGTGAGGTGCGTGGAAGCGTAAGCGCGTTCGAGGTCGCGGAAGCGCGCTTTTTCTTCGAGCAGTTTTTGCGCGTCGCGCACCGAACCATTCAGGAACACACTCATCCCCAAGCGCAGGTTGTCGATCAGGCGGGCGTGCAATTCGCAGATCTCCGCCATGCCGGCTTCGGAGAAGCTGCGGCTCTTCTTGATCTTCTTGTCCTCGATGTCGATCAGGATTCGCTCGATGATGTCGCCGACCTGCTCCATGTTGATCGTGAAGCTGATGATGTCGGTCCAACGGCGGCTTTCCTCTTCGCCCAACGCCTCACGCGAAATCTTGGTGAGGTAATACTTGATGGCCGAATAAAGCTCGTCGACGTTGTCGTCCAGTCTGCGCAGTTCTTCGGCCAGCTTGAGATCGTTGTTCTTGATCACGGCCAGCATGCCGACCATCATGGTTTCGACCACGTCGGCCTGATGCAAGGCTTCACGCGCAGCGCATGAAATCGCCAGCGAAGGCGTGGCGAGAGCCGATGGATCCAGGTGGTGCGGCCGACCGGCCACCATCGACTTATCTGGCTTGGGCAGCCAGCTGATGACCCAGCGCGCCACCACCTGCGTGACGCCGATGAAGAGCACGGCGACCATGATGTTGAAACAGAGGTGGAACAGCACCACCACGGTAGCGGGGTCGTGGATGTACGGCCGAACGTATCGCAGCCACAAGCCGATGAAGGGTGCGGCGATCAACACGCCCAGCGCCTTGAAAACGAAATTCCCGAGGGGCACCTGCCGCACTTCGACCGCTGACTTCGCGGTGGTGAGCACCGCCAGCAGACCGCTCCCGAGGTTGGCGCCAAGCACCACACCCAGCGCGGGCTCGATCGGAATCAAGCCGGACGCGGTCATCGTCGCCGTCAGCAGAACGATCGCGAGGCTTGAATACGCCACCAGTGACAGGCAGGCGCCCACGGTGATCTCGAGCAAAAGTTCGCTGGAGATGGAGCGGATCAGCGCCTTCACTGCTGGGGAGTGCGTCATGATTTCGGCCGACGCAGCAACCAGGCGCAGGGCAAGCAGCATCAGGCCCAGGCCGATCAGGATGCGGCCGATGCGTCCTATCGGCGCGTCCTGGCGCGAGAGGAACAGCACGACCCCGACGAAGATAAACAGCGGGGACAGCCACGACAGGTCGAAGGAAAAGACAACCGCCATGAGACTGGTGCCAATGTCCGCGCCCAGCATGACGGCCAGTGCCAGTGGCAAGGTAACCAGGCCCTGGCCGACGAAAGATGACACGATCAGCGCAGTGGCAGTGCTCGACTGCACCAGTGCCGTCACCCCTAAGCCGGCTGTGGCGGCAGTCCAGCGGTTGGAAACGCTGTGGGAGAGGACGTTGCGCAGGTTGGCGCCGAACACCCGGAGGATGCCGGTTCGTACTAAATGGGTTCCCCACACGAGCAGCGCGACGGCTGCCAGAACGTTCAACAAATGCTTCATTGCTCTCGTTCGACTATACGCTTTGGTGCGGCGCAGCAAGGCAGGCGCAAAGGCCCGGGGTCAAGCACCTATCAGCGTGCGCGTCGAACGCGCCGCAATTCATCCAGGATCAGGCACGCCGCGCCGATCGTGATGGCGCTGTCCGCCACGTTGAACGCCGGAAAGTAGTGCCGCTCCCAATGCACCTGGATGAAGTCGATCACGTAACCGTGCAATAGCCGGTCGATCACGTTGCCGATGGCGCCGCCCAAGATGCAGGCGAGGGCGAATGAAAACAGCTTCTGACCGGCATGCGAGCGCAGCATCCAGATGATGAACACCGCTGCAATGATGCCGATGCCAGTGAAAAACCAGCGCTGCCAACCCGATGCCGAAGCCAGGAATGAGAAGGCGGCGCCGGTGTTGTGCGCGCGCACGACATCGAAGAAGCTGGTCACGTAGGTGGTGTCGCCCAACCGGTAGTGGCCGAGGATCAGCACCTTGGTGAACTGGTCCGCGATGATCAAAGCCAGCGACAGAAAAAGCCACGGCATCCAGCCGCTGGCGGAAGAGGACGGGCGGGCCATCAGGCGTACTTCCGGTCTTCACCGGCGCCGAAAAGGTTGCTGGTGCAACGGCCGCAAATGGTGGGATGCGTGGGGTCGTGCCCAACGTCGCTCCTCCAGTGCCAGCAGCGGTCACACTTGGCGTCCGTCGCAGCAGCGACCTTCACCACCATCGCGTCACCGGCAGCGAGCGTCACCGCCGAAGTGATGAAGACGAATTTCAGATCGTCTTGCAGGCTGGCAAGGGCCGCGAACAGATCTCCGTGGGTCTTCATCGGCACGGACAGTTCGACATTCGCTTGCAGTGACGATCCGACTTGTCCCGCTTCGCGCAGCGATTCGATCTCCTTGTTCACCAATTCGCGCGCGACTCGGATTTTCGTCCACTTGTCGAGCAGCGCAGTGTCGGGCGCTCCCAACTCGGCGTAGGTCTCGAAGAAGATCGACTCTGTGGATTCTGAAGGCGACCTTCCGGTCGCGCCGAACAGCTTCCAGGCTTCTTCCGCCGTAAAGCTGAGAAAGGGCGCCATCCAGCGCAGCATCGCGTGGGTAATGTTCCAGAGCGCGGTCTGCGCGCTGCGGCGGGCAACGGACTTCGCGGCCGTCGTGTAGAGCCGGTCTTTCAGGATGTCCAGGTAGAACGAGCCGAGTTCTTCCGAGCAGTAGAGCTGCAGCTTGGCGACCACCGGATGAAATTCGTAAACCTCGTAGTGCGCCAGGATCTCGGCCTGGAACTGCGCAGCACGCGACAGCGCGTAGCGGTCGATTTCCAGCATCTCGGACAGCGGCACGGCGTCTTTCGCCGGGTCGAAGTCGCTGACATTGGCGAGCAGGAAGCGCAGTGTGTTGCGAATGCGGCGGTAGGCGTCGACGACGCGGGCGAGCACCTTGTCGTCGCCCGCGATGTCGCCGGAGTAGTCGGAGGCGGCCACCCACAGGCGGATGATTTCCGCGCCGAGTTTCTTGCTCACTTCCTGGGGCTCGATGCCGTTGCCGAGCGACTTGCTCATCTTGCGGCCCTGGCTGTCCACGGTGAAGCCGTGCGTCAGCAGTCCTCGATAGGGCGCTCGGCCCTCCAGTGCACAGGCCAGCAGCAGCGAGCTGTGGAACCAGCCGCGGTGCTGGTCATGGCCTTCCAGGTACAGGTCGGCTTCCGGCCCGCTGTCATGGGCGGCCCCGGCGTGCGAGTGCCGCAAGACCGTGGTGTGCGTGGTACCGGAATCGAACCAGACTTCGAGGATGTCGGTGCTCTTGGTGTATAGCCCGGCGTCGGCGCCGATGATGGATTCAGCCGTCGCCTTGCTCCACGCTGCGATGCCACCCTTCTCGACCATGGCAGCGGCGGTATCCAGAATC
>JBKJTX010000111.1:0-3712 GCA_046590315.1 Ramlibacter sp.
GTTCTTCGTTGCCAGCCGTGGGCAGTTGCTGGGGCAGCCCGTCGGGGATCGTCAGGTCCACCGCGTCTTCGGTGATCTGCGCCGCCAACTGGGCTGGGTCGATCGAGGCAGCCATGGCACGCCGCGGATCCACGACCTGCGTCACTATTCCGAGTGCAGGAATATGCCGAGACATTCGCGTCACTCGAGTCGCGCAGCAGGCGGCATGTGGAAGACGGGCAGAACACGCGGCATATTTTCTCCGGCCACGCTTCGTGGTGTGACTGGAGATGATCGTGACTCAGACATTCGAGGCTCAGCGGCCAGCGGCGGCAGAGGGTACGTTCCTGGCGTTGGTACCCCTGCTTTCCGAGCAGATGCGAGTTCGTGGCTACGCGCCAGCGTCGCTGAGGTACGCAACCCGATTGACGCAAGACTTCGCGACCTGGCTCGACCAGCGCGAGAGCTGTATGCGCGGCGTCGAGGCCGGGCTCATTAGTGACTATCTCGAGGATCGATGGCTGCATCGACGGCGCAGGCGTGGCGACGCCTTCACGTTGCGCGAGTTCGTCAGGCTTGTCTCGGCCGATAGCACCGCCGTTGCGCAGCAGTCGACTGCGACGGCACCAAGACTTCACGTCCGTCAGAAGTTCGAGCACTACCTGCTGTGTGAGCGTGGGTTGGCTACCGCGTCGATCCGCCTGTACGGCGACCCAGTTGGACGTTTTCTCGAGCACGTATTCGGCAACGGCGAAGTTCGGCTCGACGCGATCACCGCTGCAGACATCATCCGCTTCGTGCAGGTCGATGCGGCGCGCCTGCAGCACTCGAAGCGGGCCAAGGTCATGACCTCGGCGTTGCGCTCGTTTCTTCAGTATGGGCGCTACCTTGGTGACATCCGCAGCGACTTGCATGCCAGCGTGCCAACGGTGGCGAACTGGTCGATGTCGGGCATTCCCAGATCGATATCGGCTTCCCAAGTGCACCGCCTGCTTGTCCAGTGCGATCGGCGAACTGCCACCGGCCGCCGGGACTACGCGGTGTTGCTGCTGCTCGCACGACTGGGGCTTCGTGCGGGAGAAGTGGTCGGACTCACACTGGATGATCTCGACTGGCACGAGGGCGCCATCAGCATTCGTGGCCCGGCCCAACGCTGTGACCGGCTGCCGATGCCAGCCGATGTCGGTGCTGCCTTGGTGGACTACCTGCGCAACGGGCGCCCCGTGTGCCATGTGCGCAATGTCTTCATCCGATCTCGCGCACCGCGACAAGGATTGCGTGGACCCAGCGCGGTCAGCTGCATCGTGTTCCGAGCCCTGCGGCGTGCAGGTATCGAGTCGCCCTGCAAGGGCGCACACCTGTTGCGCCACTCGCTGGCCACTCAGATGCTGGGCAACGGAGCGTCGCTCGGCGAGATCGGTGAGATCCTTCGTCATCGCAATCCCCAGACCACGACGATATACGCCAAGGTCGACCTTGTCTCGCTGCGTGCCTTGGCCCTTGCGTGGCCGGGAGGTGCGCAATGAACTCGCTGACCAAGGCAATCAAGGACTACCTCGCTTTGCGGCGAAGCCTGGGATTCAAGCTCCATAGTGCCGGCGCTGCCCTGATGAACTTCGCATCGTTCATGGAGCGCCAACAGGCCCAGATTATCACCACGCGACTGGCCTTGGACTGGGCACAGCAGCCCCCCGATGCGCAGCCTGCATATTGGGCTCAGCGTTTGAGTTTCGTGCGCGGCTTTGCGCGCCATCACCTCGCGGCCGATCCCGGCACTGAAGTTCCACCGTCGGGCTTGTTGCCGTATCGACCAGCGCGTGCCCGCCCCTACCTCTATTCGAACGACGAGGTTGAGCGTCTGCTTGAGCAGGCGCTGCAACTGCCAGCTGACGTCTCGGATCTGCGGCCTTGGACCTACCACGCGCTTTTGGGCCTGTTGAGCGTGACGGGGCTGCGCGTGGGCGAAGCCTTGCGTCTCAGGCTCGAAGACGCAGACCTTGACGCCAGAGTGCTCACCGTGCGCGGCACCAAGTTCGGCAAGTCGCGGCTCGTACCGATCCACGCCTCGACACGAGATGTTTTGGTCAACTATTTGACGCGCCGGACCAAGCATCTGTGTGGCTGCGATGCTGTTCACTTCTTCGTCACCCGAACTGGCCATCCACTCGACGGCGGTGACGTACGACGTACGTTCTACAACTTGTCGCGCCAGGTCGGGCTGCGCGGTCAGAACGACAGCCACGGACCGCGGCTGCACGATTTTCGGCACCGATTTGCCGTCGAGACGCTGATGGGCTGGTACCGAACGGGCGAGGACGCCGAGCGGCGCCTGCCGGTGCTGTCGACCTATCTCGGCCACGTGCATGTCAGCGACACCTATTGGTACCTCAGCGCGCACCCGCAACTCATGGCGCTGGCGATGGCTCGCGTGGAGCGACGCTGGGAGGATCGGTCATGACCGCGCCCGGCTTGTCCGCGCTGCTTCAGGGCTTTTTCACCCAGCGGCTGATGCAGCAGCGTCAGTGCAGTCCCCATACGATTGCCTCGTACCGAGACTGCTTTCGGCAACTGTTGGGCTTCGCGCAGAAGCGGCTTGGCGTTGCGCCTCAGCGCCTGAAGTTCGAACAGATCGATGCACCACTGATCGCCGCGTTCCTGGAGGATCTGCAACAGAGTCGAGGCATCGGCGCCGGCAGCCGCAATCTGCGGCTGACTGCCATTCGCTCGTTCTTTCGCTATGCGTCCTTCGAGATGCCGGACTGTGCGGCACAGATTCAGCGGGTCCTGGCCATCCCCAGCAAGCGCTGCAGCAGGGCACAAATCGGCTTCCTCACGCGCGAGGAGGTCGATGCCTTGCTTCATGCACCGGACTTGCGCACCCTGGCAGGCCGCCGCGATCGCGCACTCATGCTCGTGGCCGTGCAGACCGGATTGCGCCTGTCGGAGATCACCGGGCTTTGTCGCCGCGCGGTTTGTCTGGGCACTGGGGCGCACGTCCGGGTCCTCGGCAAGGGCCGCAAGGAACGATCTACGCCGCTGACCAGGACGACCACCGACGTCTTGCGCGCTTGGCTGCGTGAGATCGCCAACGGCGATGACGCGGTCGTCTTCCCCAGCGCGCGTGGGAATCGCCTGAGCGCAGATGGCGTGCAGTACCTGCTTTCCAAGCACGTTGATCGAGCACGCGAGAGTTGCCTCTCCCTGCGCGACAAGCACGTTACGCCGCACGTATTGCGCCACACGACAGCCATGGAACTGCTGCAGGCGGGCGCCGACCGCAGCGTGATTGCGCTTTGGCTTGGCCACGAGTCGATCGCTACAACGCAGATCTATCTCGATGCGAATCTCGACATCAAGCAGGCCGCCCTCGAAAAGGTCGAGCCAGTCAAGGGTCGGGTCACTCGCTTCCGACCCGACGACCAATTGATGGCCTTTCTCAAGAACCTGTGAGGTCACGGAATATGCCGAGTTCAATCTGTGTGAGCAGCCTGCCATGCCTCCCGATGCCAGCGCCTTGCTTACGCTACTCGGCATATTCCTGGACTCGGAATAGTGCCTCTTATTCCGTCATCGGAATAGGCGGCACAGCTTCGCCGTGCGCCGGCTGGTGTTGTGGCACGAACAGGGCGATGACATCAACCAGCGCATGCTGGCGCTGTCGACCTACCTCGGCCACGTCAAGGTCTCCAGCACCTACTGGTATCTCACCGGCGTGCCGGAGTTGATGGGCCTG
>JBKJTX010000164.1:0-12526 GCA_046590315.1 Ramlibacter sp.
GCCTGTACACGCGCTATGGGAGCGGCGCGCCGGCACTGGCATCGGACCTGCAGTTGCTACTTAAACAGGGCTGACAGCCGAGCCTATTCGGCCTTGATCCCTCGCATCTGGATCACGGCGCCGAGCACCGCGGTATCCGCTTTGATGCGATTCGCCAAACCTTCCGGTGACGTGCCCGCCACCTGCCAGCCTTGCTGAAACAGCTTTTGCCGCACTTCGGGTGTGCGCGCGATCTCGCTGATAAGCGACGAGAGCTTGGCAACGATGGGCTTGGGCAGCGAGGCAGGCCCGGCCGCTGCGGTCCAGATCTCCAACTGAAAGCCCTTGACGCCGCCTTCGTCGAGGGTGGGGAATTCGGGCACCAGGGGGCTGCGCCCGGACGAGGTCACGCCGACAGCCTTCAGCTTGCCCGCGCGGATTTGCGCGGCAGCCAGGCCCGGCGGTAGCAGGGCCAGCTGGATTTGTCCGCCAATCATCGCGGTGATCACCTGGGGGTTGCCGGGGTAGGGCACGTGGACCGGGTCGATGTTGGTCTTGGTCTTGAGCAGTTCCATGCCGAGGTGGCCCACGGTGCCGACGCCCGGTGTTCCATAGCTCCATTTGTTGCCGGTGTTGCGGGCAGCCAGGAAAAACTCTTGCGCATTGTTGAAGGGCGCGCCGGCCGGCGCCGTAAGCAACAGCGGCGCTGTGCCGATCAGGCTGATCGGTGCAAGATCTTTCAAGGGGTCGAACGGCGTTGCCGCATTCAGCAATTTGGCGATCGTCATATTGCCGTTGATCATCACGCCGATGGTGTGGTCGTCGGTGGACTTGGCGACAACGTCCGCGGCGATGTTGCCGCCGGCGCCGGGCTTGTTCTCGACGATCACAGGCTGGCCGAGGGCTTTGGAGAGCGGCTCGGCGATCGTCCTGGCCACCAGGTCGGGCGTGGAGCCACCTGGGAAGCCGACCAGGATGCGCAGCGGTTTGGTCGGCCACGGGGCTGCGGGTTGGGGTTTGGCCGCCTTCTGGGCCAAGGCGCCGGCCGACACGACGGCCAGCGCGAGTATCAGCACGGCGCGGCGAAAGAGAGGGTGCAGCATTAAATCAACCTTGTTCATGGACGCCCGTCGCGGGCTGAGCTGCAATGCTAGCGCCTCGCAAGTGCGCTTTGCGAATTCGGCTCTAGAAGTTGAGTGGTCGGATCAGCTTGCGTGTTTCAGGGCGCATCGCGTTGACGCCTGCCAGCAACCACGTGAGGCTGTCTTCGGCATTGAGGCCGCGATCGGGCAGCAGCGCAACGGCGACGTGGAACTTGAGCACCAGTCCTGCGGGCAGCGCATCGGACGAGCGCAGACCACTTGCCACCAGCTGCTGCGCTCGCGCAGTGGCGTCTTCGGTGGTTGCAGGGCCTTCGAGCAACAGGACGAATTCATGATCGCCCACTCGTGCGGCCATGTCGACGTCGGTGATGGCGCCGCGCAGCAAAGACGCCGCGATCACCAGCGCGCGCTCGCCGGTTTCGCGGCCAAACTCGGTGGAAATGCGGTCGTAGTTCGCGATTTTTACGCCCAGCAGCGCGCAGGCATGCTTGAGCGAAGTGGAGCGCGCCAACGCGCTGTCCAGCCGTTGCAGAAAGGTCTGCTTGTGCGCCAGGCCGGTCAAGGCGTCGTTGTGCGAAAGCGCAGCGGCTCGCACCTGTGCCTCGCGCCGGCGGCTGCCGCGCAAGCTGAGTGCATAGAACAGGATGGGCATCTCTATCGCCGCGCCGATCGACAGGCCAAAGCGCGTCAAAAGGCTCACAGGAATCAGGTTGAAGCCGCGCGCCAGCGGGAACACTGCCATCACCAGTACCGGCAAAAAACCAAGTGCGATCAGTCGCATGTGCGGGTCATCCCCCTTGGTCCAGACCAGGACGACCAGCACTCCCACCACCAGGATCGTGATTGAGGCCAGTCCAATCACGATCCGCCAAGATTCTCGCGAATTGACGAACGTATCGGCGGCCACTGCGGCCAGCACGGCGCAGATCAGCACCCAGACGCTCCGGTCCAGCACCCGGGAGAAACGAGCCGGCTCGGTCACGGTACGGGTGAACCACAGGGCAACCGCTGCCGATATCCCCGGCAACACGAAAGGCGCCATCTCGTTCCATTTGAGCCAGTGTTCCCAGACGTGCTGCGCGCCGACGCCGAGGTATGCCAACTGGCCGGCCGCAAGCGTGATCACGTAGATGCCGTAGACAGCGAAGTTTCGGTCGCGGTAGGCGACGGCGTTAGCGATGGCGATCAGCGCGATCAACGCCGCCAGACTGAAGTAGCCACCCAGAAGAAATTGTTCTGCTTCCCGGGACACCAGCAACGAGGTCTCGTCATAAAGAAGAATCGGAGACGCGAAGTCGGTACGGTTATGCTCGATGCGAATCCAGTAGCGCACCGGCTGGCCCTTTTTTCCGGCGAGCTCGAAGGTCGGCAGACGACCCGGAAGCGGCCACGCGGACACAGGCTTCGTGTCCCCCGCCTCCTGTTTAATCCACCGGCCCTCTTCAGGCGACCGGTAAAAGAACTGCACCCTGTCGATGCCGGACGAGCCCAGTTCGACGAACCAGCGCTGGCTGCCCTCGTTGATGGCGTCGAACTGAAACCACAGCGCCTGGCGGTCGATGCGGTAGCCGCGGCCGGCCTCGCGCAGCGCCCAGGGCGTCGCGTCGCCCGCCGTCTCGAGCTGCTCGACGGTCTGCACCGCAGCCGTATCGACCCAATATCGGCTGTGGCGGTCAAGATTTATCGGCGTGTGGCCTGCTCCGAGCATCAGCGCCGGCGGCGCCGCCGCGCGCGGCAAGGCTGCAGGCAGGGTCGCCTGCGACTGCGCCCATGCCGCTGCGGCGAGTGCCAGCCACAGCAGCGCCCCCGCGCCCCAAGTGCGAAATGTTCTCGTGCTCCTCACCCGGGCATTGTTGCAGCAATCACATGAAATGGCCCCAGCGCAAAAAGGCCCGGGGTCGCCGGGCCTTGGATGTGTGTCACGGAACCCACGCGTCAGGCGTAAGCCGCCAGCGCCTTCTTCATTTTCTTCATTGCCGCCGACTCGATCTGGCGAATGCGCTCAGCGCTCACGCCATATTCAGTCGCCAAATCGTGCAGCGTGAGGCCGCCCGAGCCGTCGTCGTTGACCTTGAGCCAGCGCTCCTCGACGATGCGACGGCTGCGTGCGTCGAGCTCCTCCAGCGCGGCGGCAATGCCATCGCTGGCCATGGCGTCGCGCTGGCGCGACTCCATCACGGCGGTGGGTTCATGGCTCTGGTCCGCCAAGTAGGCGATGGGGCCAAAAGCCTCCTCACCGTCGTCGCTCGGAGCGGGGTCGAGCAGTACGTCGCCCCCGGCCATGCGCGCTTCCATCTCGATGACTTCCTCACGCTTGACGTTGAGCTGGCGCGCCATCACGTCGATCTGGGCATCGGTCAGGCTGTCACGATGCGTTTGCGCGTCGGCGTCGTCCTTGAATCCCTGCTTCATCGACCGGAGATTGAAGAACAGCTTGCGTTGGGCTTTGGTGGTGGCCACCTTCACCATGCGCCAATTCTTCAGAACGTATTCATGGATCTCGGCCTTGATCCAGTGCAAGGCATAGCTCACCAGGCGCACGCCCTGGTCGGGGTCGAAGCGCTTTACCGCCTTCATCAGGCCAATGTTGCCCTCTTGAATCAGGTCGCCGTGCGGCAGGCCATAGCCCAGGTATTTGCGCGACACCGACACCACCAGCCGCAGGTGCGAAAGCACGAGCTTTCCGGCCGCTTCAATGTCGTTGTGTTCTCTGAACTTACGGGCGTATTCCTGTTCCTCCTGCACCGTCAGCATGGGCAGACGGTTCACCGCCGAAATGTAGGCATCCAGGTTGCCCAGCGAGGGGACAACCGCCCACGGGCTGGTCATTGCCAATGCCGTGCCTGGGGTTCCCAAAGAAGTGGACATGCCAGAAATTCCTTTCATATATGGAGAGCAATGTTAGCACTCTCTTGGAGGGACTGCTAAGCGCAAAGTTTCCGGGGAACAGCATAGCACCTAGGGTAATCCCCGGGGGCGAATGCATGTGCAAGGGCTGGCGTTCTGCTCATCTTTGCCGCAGCATAGAAACATGTAGTAACAAGCGCGTCCGCTTCGCGCAGGAGGAGGCGATCATGAAGACGATTATCAGCCGGGTCTTTTCCAGCAAGAAGGAAGAGTCCGCACCGCCCGGGTCTGCCGTTCCTGTACCAATGTCGTCAGAACTCACCACCGGCGATATCGAGAACTACTATCTGCGGGTCATCGTTGATTGCCTGCGCCGCATGCTGGTCCCGCCGGAGAGCGTCGAAGTTGGCGTTGAGCGTGCTGGCGACGGCCCAAGCGGGCTTCCCGCCTTTGCGGGCTACATCCGTATTCTCAAGTGGGACTCGAACGTGACGCCGGTGCTGCTCCAGAACATGCCAGTGATCGACGCGCGCATTCGCAGGGTAGTCAACGCATCGGTCATTTTGGAGTACACCCACTTTGCAGGCCTGTGGTTCCAGGCGACCAGCAGCACGGAAGGTTCGCCCAAGGCGCTGATGGGGCTTCCCGCCGAGTTGCTGCACCAACCTGGTGGCGCGCAACTGATCTAACGCACGCGTACCCGCGCCGCTCCTGCAGCCGCAGCAGCCTCTCCGATCACGGCCGCGGCATCGAAGCCGTGGCGGCGGAAAATTTCCAGTACCGCGTCTTTCGCTTGCGGTGCGCACGATACCAACAGGCCGCCGCTGGTCTGCGGGTCAGTGAGTAACGCTTTGCCAACGGCATCGAAGCCTGCCGGCAGTTCGATGGACTCGCCATAGCCGACCCAGTTGCGGTCCGAAGCGCCGGTGACGTGGCCTGCAGCAGCGAGTTCCGCGACGCCCGCAAGCAAGGGCACGCGCGACCAATCGATCTCAATCTGCAGCCCGGCGCCGCGCGCCAATTCCAGCGCATGGCCGGCCAAGCCGAAGCCGGTGACGTCGGTGAGAGCATGCACACCTTCAAGCGCCGCGAGTTCGGGCCCTGGCGTGTTCAAGCGCGTGGTGGTCGCGATCATCTGCCGATAGCCTTCGGGGCTCAGCATTTCTTTTTTGAGCGCGGCCGACAACACGCCCACGCCCAAAGGTTTGCCCAGAATCAGCAGATCGCCGGGGCGTGCATCGGCGTTGCGTTTAACGCGATCGGGATGCACCAGCCCCAACGCCACCAATCCGTAGATCGGCTCGACCGAGTCGATGGTGTGACCGCCCGCGATCGGGATGCCGGCCTCGCGACACACCGATTCGCCGCCTTCGAGGATCCGTCCGATGGTGGCCGTGCTCAGCACACTGATCGGCATGCCGACCAGCGCCAGCGCCATGATGGGCTTGCCACCCATCGCGTAGACATCGGAGATCGCATTGGTGGCTGCGATGCGACCGAAGTCAAAGGGATCGTCGACGATCGGCATGAAGAAATCGGTGGTCGCGATCAGCGCCTGCTCATCGTTCAACCGGTACACCGCGGCGTCGTCGGCGGTCTCGATGCCGACCATCAATTCCGGCGGCAGCGGCATGCGCGCCGTGCCCTTCAGGATTTCGGCGAGCACACCGGGTGCGATTTTGCAGCCGCAGCCACCGCCGTGCGAGAGCGAAGTCAGGCGCGGTTCGGTAGGTATGGCAGTGGAGGGGTTTAGCTGCGCATTCATGGGGCGTCCTGCAGTTCGGCCAAGAGTTGATAGAGGGCGGCACGCTCCGCCTCGGGGGCGAAGAGCGGCGCGCGCAGCTGGCATTGTGCGCGCAGCCGCGCCAGCAACGAGGTTGCGGGGTCTTCGCCCTGGGTGTCACGGCAGAGCTCCAAGAGGCGCGACAGGGCCGCTGCGTCGCCATGTTCGAAATAACCGGCGTAGTGCTCGCCGAGCATGCCGACGTTGCCCGGGATGCGCGAAGCAAGCACGGGCGTGCCGCTGCATGCCGCTTCCATGATGACATGGGCGCCACCCTCCGCGGCGCTGGTGTGGACCAGCAGATGGGCGCGCTGGATGCGCTGCCGGGTGAGGCCATGCGGCAACTCGCCCATCCATTGGTAGTTGGGGCACTCCGCCGCCGTGGCGGCCGCGCGGGCGGCCCAGCTGGGATCGCTGGCCGCGCCGATATGCGCAATATGGATGTCGGACCGGTGGCTGAGCAGCCGGGCCGCGTCGAACAGCGTGCCCGGGCTTTTTACTTCGCGCAGGTGGCCGACCATCACGGCGTTCAGACGCCGCGACGTCTTGCCTGCAGGTTGACGCGGAGTGGTGGACTGATAGATGACTGCCGTCTTCGGTCGAACCGCCGCTGGCACTGCCTGCAGGCCCAGCGCCTGGAGCACGATCAGACGTTGAGCCGACTGCAGAGAAAGCTGGGCCCGCGGATCGCTCATGCCACCGTAGAGATCGGTGCCTGTCAGCACCACGGCGAGGCCTCTGCCCGGATGTCGTTCGGCCCAGGCCCGGATCGCCGGGGCCGAGCGCTGCGCGTGCAGCGCCACCATGAGGGTGTCCTCATCGGCTCGGGCGTCGGGCCACTCGCGCACGATCCGCGCCGCCCAGCGCGGCTGCAGCAATAGCCGCCATCGGCGTGCGGTCTGCCAATTGCCGTTGTTGGCGTCGGCCAGCGCCGGGCTTACGATGACGACCGATGGGCGAGACATTCCAGGTTTATAGCGCGGCGCAGGATTTGCGCAGCGGCGGGCGAGAAGCAGTGCGGCTGGCCCTGCTGGCGGCGCGCGAGCGGACGCTGGCGATTGCGGCCGATTTCGCGGCCGCGTTGGACCCTGTCGGGCTCGCCGTGCCCTACAGCGCCGCGCTCAATCCGCCCCTCTGGGAGTGGGGCCACGTTGGCTGGTTCCAGGAGTACTGGATCGCGCGCAATCGCGAGCGCAGCTTGGGTGTGGCTTGCGATCCGGATCATCGGCGTGATGCCTCGCTGTTGGCTCGCGCTGACGATTTTTACGATTCCAGCCGAGTGGCACACCGCAGCCGCTGGGAATTGCCCATGCCGGACTCCGCCGACACGTTTGGCTATTTGGCGGCGACACTGGCGCAAACACTGGATGTCCTGGACCGGCTGCCCGCGGATGCCGGCGACGACGACCTCTACTTTTTCCGCCTGGTTGCTGTGCACGAGGCGATGCATGCCGAGGCGGCGTGCTACATGGCGCGCACGTTGAACGTGCCGTTGGCGCTGCCTGCTGAATCTCCGATGCGCGGGGCAGCGGAAGTGCTCGCGATACCGGCCCAGCAGTTCCGCGTGGGCTACGACAGCGGCGGTTTTGCTTTCGACAATGAACTCGGCGGGCACGAAGTTCACCTCGACGCCTTCGAGATCGATGCGCAACCCGTGTTGTGGTCACAGTTCCATGAGTTCGTCGAAGCCGGGGGCTTGCGCGACAAGCGCTGGTGGGATGACGAGGGCTGGGCATGGCTGCAATCGGGCAGCTCGCGTGTGACCGCCGTGCCGCTCCATCCGCAAACCGCGGCGACCCATTTGTCCGCGTACGAGGCCGAAGCCTGGTGCCGCTGGGCCGGCCGTCGGCTGCCGACTGAAGCAGAGTGGGAGTGCACCGCGATCACGGCGCCGGGCTTCAGCTGGGGTCAGGCCTGGGAGTGGACGGCGTCGGTCTTCCAACCCTATCCGGGCTTTCGGCCCCACCCCTACCGTGATTACTCGCAGCCGTGGTTCGGAACACGGCGTGTTTTGCGCGGAGCGTGTCCGGTCACGGCGGACTGGTTGGCGCACCCCCGCTACCGCAATTTCTTCGAGCCGGGGCGCAGCGACATCTTCGCGGGCTTTCGCAGCTGCGCCTGACGCCAGAACCGCACATCGGGTGTAATTGACGCACTCAAATCTCGAACCAACATGAAAAATTCCGGCGCAAAGATATTCTTCCCCGCACGGCGCATGCTGCTGGGCCTGGCCCTGCTGGCGTCGATGACGGTCGCAGAGGCGCAGCAGGTGTTTCGCGTCACGGCCATTCCCGACGAATCACCGACCGAGCTGGCTCGCAAAGCCGCGCCGCTTGTGAAGTACCTGGAGCAACGCCTGGGCGCAAAGGTCGAGTTCACGCCTGTTACCGACTACGCCGCCGCAGTCGAGGCACTCGCCAACAAGCAGGTGGACCTCGCGTGGTTTGGCGGTTTCACCTTCATTCAGGCGCAGCAGCGCTCCGCCGGCAAAGCGGTGCCGCTGGTGCAGCGTGAAGAAGACACCAAGTTCAAGTCGGTCTTCATCACCACGAACGACGCCATCACGAGCCTGGCTGATCTCAAGGGCCGCAATGTGAGCTTCGGTTCGCAGTCGAGCACGTCGGGTCACTTGATGCCGCGCAGCTACCTGATGGCAGCGGGCATCGACCCAGACCGCGATTTCAAGCGCGTGGCGTACTCCGGCGCGCACGACGCGACCGTCGCGGCCGTGGCATCGGGCAAGGTGGACGCCGGTGCACTCAACATTTCGGTGTGGGACAAGCTCGTTGCCGATAAGAAAGTGGACCCGGCGAAGGTGCGCGTCTTCTACACGACGCCGCCGTACTACGACTACAACTGGACGGTGCACGCCGACATGCCCGCGGCCCTGCGCGAGAAGCTGGCCAAGGCGTTCCTGGACCTGAGCCCTGCCACAGCCGAAGGCAAAGAGATTCTCGACCTGCAGCGCGCCACCCGCTTTGTGCCGACGACGGTCGACAACTACAAGGGCATTGAGACAGCGGCGCGCAGCGCGGGCCTGCTCAAGTAATCCTGGGCCGGGCCGACTCGCGATGAAGCTCGATCTTGATGGCGTTAGCGCCCAGCACCCCGCAGCGCGCTCCGGCGCGCAGCCGGCGCTGCAATCGATGCGTTTGCAAGTCGCCGCCGGCGAACAGCTCGCTGTGATCGGTCCTTCGGGCGCGGGCAAGACCAGCCTGCTGCACGTGCTGGCGTGCGCGCTCAGGCCTTCCAGTGGTCGGCTGAGGCTGGATGACCGCAACCCCTGGGAACTGCCCCGCCGAGAACTGCAACGCCTACGCGGTGAGCTGTTTCTCGCGCCGCAAGTGCCGCCCCTGCCGCCCCGCCAGCGCGTGGTCACCGCGGTGTTGGCCGGCCGGCTCCCGCACGTGGGGCTGGCGCACAGCCTGCGCAGCCTTTTCTATCCGACCGGAATTGCACAGGCAGATGCTGCGCTGGCCCGCTTCGATCTTTCCGACAAACTGTTTGCGCGTGTCGATCGGCTCTCCGGCGGCGAGCGTCAGCGCGTCGGGCTGGCGCGCGCTTTGATGGCGCAAGTGCGGCTTCTGCTGGTCGACGAACCGCTGTCTGCGCTCGATCCGTCGCGGGCGGAACAGGCGATCGTGTCTCTCACCGACTCCGCGCGGGAAAGCGGCGCCTCCCTTGTCACCACCTTGCACGATGTGCCCATGGCGCTGCGCAATTTTCCGCGCATCGTTGGCATGCGCAACGGCGCCGTGATGTTTGATCTGCCGGCTGAGCATGTCACGCCGGCCCTCTTGCAAGCCCTGTACGAGCAAAAACTCGGTGAGTTGCAAGGTGACGCGGTGGCCGACGAGCCCACTGTCACCAAGCCCGCGCCGGTGGCGATGCACTGCCGGTAGCAAGCAATGGCCAGCATCACTGCCGCGTCCCCGGCGTTGCGCGATCCCGCCTGGCGCGGGCGCATTTTCTGGGCGCTGGCCGCTGGGGTGGTGTTGTGGCCGCTCTTGGTGCTGGCCGAATTCAAACCCTGGGTGCTGCTGTCGCCGGACAGCTTGAAGCCCACGCTGCGCTTCCTGGCAGACTTCGTGCCGCCGCGGGTCGATTCCGCTTTCCTCCTGCTGGTCGCACGCGAAACCTGGCGCACCGTCGCCATTGCCACGGCGGGCCTTGCACTGGCATTGCTGATCGCCTTGCCGCTGACTTTATTGTCGGTGCGCGTGCTGTCGCTATCGGGCCTGGCAGGCCGCATGGCCGTGGCGCCGGCCGCTTTGCGCTTTACGGTGCGTGGCTTGCTGGTGGTGCTGCGCAGCGTACCCGAGTTGATCTGGGCGCTCGTCTTCGTGCGCGTTGTCGGCCTGGGCCCAACCGCCGGCGTGCTGGCGATCGCACTCACTTACGGCGGCATGCTCGGCAAGGTCTATACCGAAATCCTGGAGAGCGGCGACGCCCACAGCACGGTCTCGCTGCTGCGCAACGGCACGGGCCGACTGCAAGCGTTCTTCTACGGCATGCTGCCGCAAAACGCAGCCGAGCTCACCAGCTACACCGTCTACCGCTGGGAGTGCGCGATCCGATCGTCCGCCATCCTCGGCTTCGTCGGCGCGGGCGGCCTGGGCCAGCAGATGGACGCGTCGATGAAAATGTTCAACGGCGCCGAAGTCAGCACCATGCTGTTGGTCTTCATTGGTTTAGTGGCCCTGACCGACCGATTGAGTGCTCTCCTGCGCAAGGCCCTGGGATGAACCAAGCAGCTCGCCGCACTGCCGCCAACGAGGTCTACCGGCTGCCGCCGCCGATCTTTAACGCGCGGTGCAAGGCTTGTTGGTTCATCGCGGCGCTCGCGGTCGTCGTGGCGCTCAGTTTCTGGTCACTGGATTTGCAATGGGCGAAGTTCTTTTCGACGGACGCGATGGCGCGCATGGGACGCTTCATCGCCGAGCTCACCTCACCCGCAACCGATTTGCGGTTCCTCGCCAAGCTCTTGCCTGCGACGCTTGAGACGCTTGCCATGTCGGTTATCGGGACCTTGCTCGCGGCCGTGTTCGGCCTGCTCCTCGCGCTGCCCGCGAGCCGGACCTGGCCGGG
This sequence comes from Ramlibacter sp., assembly GCA_046590315.1. Taxonomy (GTDB): domain Bacteria; phylum Pseudomonadota; class Gammaproteobacteria; order Burkholderiales; family Burkholderiaceae_C; genus Ramlibacter. Next base: position 10,801 of record JBKJTX010000164.1, read on the forward strand.
CGACCCCGCTCGCTGGCGCGGCGCGAGCCGGCTCCTGCTGAATGCGCTGCGCAGCGTACCCGAGTTGATGTGGGCGGTCCTGCTTCTCATCGCCGCAGGCCTGGGTCCGTTCGCCGGAACGCTGGCGCTCGCCATCCACACCACGGGTGTCTTGGGCCGGCTGTTTGCCGAAGCCATCGAGAACGCGCCCGCAGGCCCGGGCTTTGCGCTGCGCCTGCGCGGCGTGGGTGAAGGTCGTGTGTTCCTCTATGCCAGCCTGCCGCAGGTGCTGCCGCAGCTTCTGAGCTACACCCTGTACCGCTGGGAGAACAACATCCGCGCCGCTGCGGTGCTCGGCGTGGTCGGTGCGGGCGGCCTCGGGCAGATGCTGGCTTTCCACTTGGGCTTGTTCCAGATGTCGGAGACCAGCTCGGTCCTGTGCGCGATGATCTTCCTGGTGCTGATCGTTGACGCCGCCAGCTATGCCGCGCGACGCATCATGTCGCACTGAATCAGGCCAGCAGCGCCAGCGCGAACTCTCTCGCGTTGAAGGTCTCCAGGTCTTCCAACTTCTCGCCCACGCCGATGAAATAAACGGGCACTGGTTTTTCCTGGGCGATAGCCGCCAGCACGCCGCCTTTGGCTGTTCCGTCGAGCTTGGTGACGATGAGGCCGGTGAGGCCCAGCACTTCGTCGAAAGCTTTGACTTGTGTGAGAGCGTTCTGCCCGGTGTTGCCGTCGATGACCAATATCACTTCGTGCGGCGCTGTGGGGTCGGCCTTTTTCACCACACGCTTGATCTTTCGCAGTTCTTCCATCAGGTGAAGTTGCGTCGGCAGCCGCCCTGCCGTGTCGACCAAGACCACATCCTTGCCGCGCGCTTTCCCGGCGGATACAGCGTCGAAGCTCACGGCGGCCGGGTCGCCGCCTTCCTGGCTCACGATCTCCACCGTATTGCGGTCGGCCCAGATCGCCAGTTGCTCACGCGCCGCGGCGCGGAACGTGTCGGCGGCTGCGAGCAGCACCGAAGCGCCGTCGTTGGCGAGATGCTTGGTGAGCTTGCCGATGGACGTGGTTTTGCCCGCGCCGTTCACGCCCGCGACCATGATCACGGTAGGCTTGAACTCACCGATGACCAGCGGTTTCTCCAAGGGCTTCAACAATTGCGTGAGCGAATCGATCAAAATGTTCTTCGCCTGAACCGGACGCGCCGCGCCGCTGGCTTGCACCCGGCGCCGGACCTCGTCGAGTAGATGCTGCGTTGCCTTGACGCCGGTGTCGGCCATGAGCAGCGCGGACTCGAGTTCCTCGTAGAACTGTTCGTCGATCTGCGCGCCAGTGAAAACGGTGGAGAGCGCCGAGCCGGTTTTGCGCAGGCCTGAGGTCAACTTGTCGACCCAACGCTGACGCTCCGGTGCTACCGGCTCGGGAACAGGAATTTCGATCGCCTGAACCAGCGCCGTGCCGATCAGGCTGCCGCTCTTCGCGAGGCCGGGGGTCGCGGCGGCGGGCGGTAAGGGGGGCGGGGTGACAGCGGGCGCGGGCGCAGGAGTCGCAGCGGGCTTTTTCCGGAAGAAACTGAACATTGCGGCGTTTTCTAGAATCAGAGGATTCTATGAAACAGAACCTTCACCGATCCCTGCTCCTCTTTTACGCCTTGTTAGCGCTGTGGCTGCCTGCTTCAGGCTGGGCGCAGGCCGTGCCTCCAACCGTCCCCAAAACCGAGCAATTCAAACTCAGCAACGGG
>JBKJTX010000117.1:0-3007 GCA_046590315.1 Ramlibacter sp.
CTGCCGCCGGCGCGTCCGTCACTGCCACCCGCAAGGCCGCAAGCAGCTCGGACGGTGGAAAAGCATAGTAGAGCTGGGCGAGCAGGCCGTAGACTTCCGCGCGCGCCGTTTCTTCGTCGAGGGCGGAGGAAAAAGAGACTGCCTCGTCTGAGCGGTTGGGGTCAGAGCCCAATTTCGTATTCCATGCGTGTCTCCCAAAATGCTTTTGTCCTGAATTGGGATCTGACCCCAAGTTTCACAAGTCGGTGATCTTCACTTCATCCTGGGCCGAATGAATGTCGATCACCCGGCAGTCACTGCACATCTTCAGGCGTTCAAGCGCCGCCCCCTGGAACATCGAGTGACCGGCGAGCTTGCCGATCATCAATTCGACTGCCTTCAAAGTACCAAACGGCTTGCCGCAGCGCACACACCCATACGGCAGAGTCTCGTTGAGCACGCGCGCTTCCTTGCGCTGGGGCGTGAGCAGCAGACGAGGTTGGAGCGTGATCGCGTCTTCGGGGCAGGTGGTGGCGCACAGGCCGCACTGCACGCAGTTCTTCTCGATGAAGCGCAACTGCGGCAATTCCGGGTTGTCCTGGAGCGCGCTCGCGGGGCAAGCGCTCACGCAGCTCAGGCACAGCGTGCACTTTTCCTTGTCGACCTGGATCGAGCCGAACGGCGAGCCGATGGCCGGCAACGCGATCGCTTCGGGCCGGGCTGTTGCCTGGCCGATCAGGTGGTCGAGCGCCAGTTCCAGCGTGGCTCGCTTCTCGCGCGCTACCGCATAGCGCGCGCTTGCCGCAGGCACCTGCTGGCGGGTCTTCGCCAATGCCTGCAGGCCAGTATCCAGCTGCTGCGGCGACTCGGCCCAAAGCATCTGGAAATGCGTGCCCGCGTAGCCGAGTCCATTCAAAATGGCCTGCGCTACGTCCATTTGCACTTTGAGGCTCGCTACGTACTGCGGAGCTTCTTCGCCGGTCGCTAGGACGCATACCTGCGCCGCACCGAACGCGACCGCCGAGAGCCACAAATCGACACCCGTGCTGGCGGTGTGCCAAAGCGCCACCGGAATCACCTGCGCCGGCACCCCGTGCGCCGTTTTCAACTGCGCGGCCCGCCCGAGGCTCTCCACCAATTGCTGCCCGCGCTCCTGGCTGTGCAACAGCAGAATCGGCGCCTCCCCACCCGCCTTCGCATAGGTGGAAAGCAGCGTCTTGAACTTGAGCCCTTGTTCGCTGGCGCGCGGATACGCGTACGTCAGTGCACCCGTCGGGCACACGGTGGTGCAGGCGCCGCAGCCCACGCACAGGTTCGGATTGACCTTGATCTGTTGACGGTGCTTGTCGCTGGCAATCGCTTCGGCCGAGCAAACTTCCACGCAGGCATTGCAACCCACAGTCTCGTTGCGGCTGTGCGCGCAGAGCTTGGCCTTGTAGTCGAAGAATTTGGGTTTCTCGAACTCGCCCACCATCTCGCGCAATTTGAGCAACGTGCCCAGCTCGTGGCCGTCCCAACGGAAGTAGCCCTGCGGCGGCGCGTGTTGCGCGAAGGCTGGCTCGGCGCGCAGGTCCAGCACCAGGTCAAACGCTTCGGTGTAGGACGCGCTGGCGCGGCTGAAGTCGATGGCGCCGGCGACGTCGCAAGCCTTTACGCAGGCGCGGTGCGATGCACACTTGGCGAGGTCGATCTGGTAGTCGAGCGCGATCGCGTCTTCAGGACACGCGGAAATACATGCGTTGCAGCGCGTGCACAGGTCGAGGTCGATCGGGTTGCTGGCCGACCACTTTAGCTCGAATGCGCCAAGCCAGCCCCGCAGACTTTCGATGCGCCCGCCCAGCACGGGGTAGCGACGCTCTTGTGCACCGTTGCCGCCCTGGGTGAACAAGGTCACATCGAGCACGTCACTCACGAATGCGGCGGCGCGTTCGGCTTGGTCAAGTGGTCCGATGACCAGAAGGCGGCCGCCGCTCTTGTACGTGACCGTGGGCACCGGCTCCGGATCCGGCAGGTGCGCAGCCGCCAGCAACGCCGCGAGCTTGGGCATGGCCTGCACCGCGTCGCGGCTCCAGCCGCCGACCTCGCGGATGTTGACGAACCTGAGGGGAGAGACGGCGCCTTCGGTCTGCTCGGCGATTTCGGTGAAGAGGCGTCTCTCCTGCGTACACGCCACCACCACTTCGGCGCCGCCCTTGATCGCCTGCTGAAACGCGGCGGCTTCGCGCCGGCACAAACTGGAATGAAGCGTCAGCTCTTCATTCAGTGCGCTCCCCAGAATCTTCTCCTGGAGCGGCATCGTCTTGTTGCAATTGCAAATCAGGGTCGGCATGGTCGGATGGCTCGGGTACTGCTGGAAGGGCCGCTTCGGACTGTGCCACGCTTTGCGTTTTGGGGTTATCGGCAACATCCCTCGCCTGCAGCTCCTGCGTAACCAGTCTGAGAAACTGCGTGCTGGCCAACTGGGCCAGCATGCCCTCGGGCATCGGGTCGGGCTTGGAGTAGTCGTCGACGTACACGTCCAGGCCATCCATCACGTTGTAGTGCGGGTCGGCGAAGAGCTTTTTCATCGCGGCGTTCTTCACCTCCGGCGTGACGTCAGGCGCAACGAAGCGGGTGAAGTCCGACTCCGGCGTGAGGGCTTTGACGTCGTCCAGGGTCAGGGGCGGCGACTCGGGTGCGGCGGGATCTTGCTCGAGCGCAACGGCGGGCACTTCGGCAACGACCGGAACAGTGCTCAGCGGTTCGGGCGGTGTGGCGACCAATGGCGGAGTCTCCACCGGCCGGCCTTCCTTCACGTCGAGCTTGCGCTTGGACCAGCGGCCGAGAAAACCTTCAGCCACCGCCACCTCCACCGCCACCGCCACCAAACTTTTTTTCGGTCGAGACCGACGCCGGGCTGCCGAACCGATCCACCAAGGATTTGAAGCTTTCCGGGCGCTTTCGTTTCTTGGGCTCGGGCACGTAGTGCTCGTCAATGAATGCCCGCAGCCACTCGACCACGTGGTCCGGCGCCGGCACCTGTTCCACC
>JBKJTX010000369.1:0-18067 GCA_046590315.1 Ramlibacter sp.
TCTACGGGCAAGAAAAGACGCTGGAGACATAGATGCTGTCTGCCGCGCTGCCCTGTTGGGCCAAGTCTTCGCGATGCGCCGCGATGAACTCGGCGGACTGCACAAACATGCCGCCCGAGCCGCAGGCTGGGTCAAACACCTTGCCGCCGTGCGGCTCGATGATTTCCACCATGAGCTTGACCACCGAGCGCGGCGTGAAGAACTCGCCGCCGCCCTGGCCCTCGCTGGCCGCAAAGTTGGAAAGAAAATATTCGTAGATTTTTCCGAACAGGTCACCGCCCGCGTCCAGCGGGATGTCGCTGAAGATTTTCAGCAGGCGCTGGGCCATGCCCTTGTTGTGTTCCGAACGGGTGAGGCGGTAGTACTCCTGTTGCGGCAACACACCTTGCAGCTCTGGCTTGTATTCCTCAATGGCCTCCATCGCCTTTTGCAAAGCTTTGGCAATGTCTTCCTTCTCAGCCAGAGCGAGCAGGTACGGGTAGCGGGCGTGGTCGGGCAGGTAGAAGCCGCACCGTTCAATGGCAATGTCGCTCAGCGCCTTCTCGCGGCGGCCGCCCTTGAGCTTTTGATATTCCGCCAGGATGGCCGCTTCGTGTTGACGGTATTTGTTGTCCGCGAACTTCAAAAAGATTAGCCCCAGAACCGGGGTGGAATATTCGCTGGCCTTCAGATCAGAGTTGGCGCGCAGGGCGTCAGCCGCCCGCCACAAGTCGGCTTCCAGCTTTTTGAGTTGTTCCTTGTTCATGGGGCGGAATCATGCCCCAGTTGATCAGCTGGATGAGGCAAAGCCCAAGACCACGCGGCGGGTAGTCGCGCTCTTCTTCTCGATTTTCGTGACGACCACTGCGCCGATCTCCGCGGTGTTCGCCACGTGCGTTCCGCCGCAAGGCTGGAAGTCGATCTGTTCGCTCGCGCCAATGCGGATCGTGCGAATGCGGCCCGTGCCGCGCGGCGGTTGAACCGACATGCTTTTGACCAGGGCAGGGTTGGCGTCCAGTTCTTCGTCGGTGATCGAGCTCACGGTAATAGGATGCCCGGCCGCGACCAAGCGCGCGATGCCTTGGGTCAGCGCCTCCTTGTCCAGCGGGTCAGTCATGTTGAAGTCCAGGCGCGCGTAGTCCGGCGTGATGGAGCATCCATTGACCAACTGCGGGACCAGGTGGCACAGCAGGTGCGTGGTGGTGTGAAAGCGCATCAGGCGATGACGGCGTTCCCAGTCGACCCGGGCCAGCAGTGCGTCGCCCGGCCGTAGCACGGCGAGCAGGGCCTCTTGCCCGGGCGCGGGGATATGGCATATCGCATGAGTCGGACGGCCCTCCGCATCCTTACCCTTGCGTGTATCGGCGACCGCGAGTTCGCGCCCGTCAGCAAGTACCAGCACGCCCGCGTCGCCGGCCTGGCCGCCACCCAGCGGATAGAACACAGTCCGATCGAGGACGATGCCTTGTTCGCCGATGGACACGACAGTCGCCTCGTATTCTTTCAAATAGGCGTCTTCACGGAACAGCTCTTCGGTCATGGGGCTATTTTGGCGGTTTCCGCCTACAACCGCCCAAATGGGGGCGGAACAGACTTTCACGATGAACAACTCATCATTTGCCATAGGGGCCGGCTTCGCTGCCATTGCCCTGGTCGGCTGCGCTGCTGTGGCGCAATCGCCGAACCATACCGGCATCGGCCCCAACCCCCAGCTGCCCGACCCTGAGAAGAGCCTGATCCCCACGGTGAGCATCGCCGAAGCGATTGGCTGGCCACAGGGCGCGCGGCCCACGGCGCCCGCCGGCTTTCGCGTGACCGCGTTCGCCGCTGGACTGGAGCATCCTCGCTGGGTGTACGCACTGCCCAATGGCGACGTGCTGGTAGCCGAGAGCAATGCGCCGCCCAAGCCGGAGGACGGCAAGGGCATCAAGGGCATGGTGATGAAGCTGGTGATGAAGAGAGCCGGCGCAGGTGTGCCCAGCGCCAATCGCATCACCTTGCTGCGCGATGCCAACGGCGACGGTGTGGCCGAGACGCGCACGGTATTCATGCAGGGGCTCAACTCCCCTTTCGGCATGGCACTGATCGGCAACGAGCTCTTCATCGCCAATGCCGATGCGATCGTGAAGGTGCCTTACCAGGCGGGCCAGACTCAGATCACTGTGGCGCCCGTGAAGGTGACGGACTTGCCGGGCGGGCCGATCAACCATCACTGGACCAAGAACATCATCGCCAGCCCCGACGGCAGCAAGCTTTATGCAACCGTCGGCTCCAACAGCAACATCGCCGAGAACGGCATGCCCGCTGAAGAAGGCCGCGCGGCGATTTGGGAAGTGGACCGGGCCACCGGCACCAAGCGCCTGTTCGCCACCGGCCTGCGCAATCCCAACGGCCTGGCTTGGGAACCCCAGACCAAGTCCCTGTGGACCGTGGTGAACGAGCGCGACGAGCTGGGCAACGACCTGGTGCCCGACTACCTGACCAGCGTCAAGGACGGCGCTTTCTACGGCTGGCCCTGGAGCTACTGGGGCCAACGGGTGGATACGCGCGTGACGCCGCTGCGCCCCGAAATGGTTGCCAAGTCCATCGCCCCCGACTACGGGTTGGGCTCGCACGTGGCGCCGCTGGGCCTCGCGTTCTCCGATGACAAGACCATGCCTCAGAACTACGCGCGTGGCGCCTTTATCGGCGAGCATGGTTCCTGGAACCGCAAGCCGCGCAGCGGGTACAAGGTGGTCTTTGTGCCGTTCGAAGGCGGCCGGCCGGTGAGCGAGCCGATCGACTTTCTCACCGGCTTTCTCAGCCCCGACGGAAAGGCCTACGGCCGGCCGGTCGGTGTGGCGATGGATGGAAAGGGCGGCTTGCTCGTCGCCGACGATGTGGGGAATGTGGTGTGGCGGGTTGCGGCGCCCGCGCGCTAGGGCCTGCTAGCGGTGAGCGCATCAGTTTACTTTTTTTCACGAGCTTGCTGGCTGACTCAGAAATCCGATCCAAAAGAGTGAGAACATCGCGTAGGAGAATGCGCGCGCCCGGGGCCGGCGTGTCGCAGCGGCTTCACAACCCTGCGCGACAGTGGCGCATCAGACGGAGACAACAGCATGAAATTTCGCATCCTCTTAGCGCTCGCGCTCGCGGTGTCGCTTCTTAACGCTTGCGGCGGCGGCGGCAACAAGCTGAGAACCTTGAACGGCGAGGCCCCCATCGTCATCGGCCACCGCGGCTCGGCCGGCACCTTGCCGGAGCACACGCTCGAAGGGTATGCCCTTTCCATTCAGCAGGGCGCCGACTATGTCGAGCCTGACCTGGTGCTGACCAAAGACGGCGTGATGATCGCTCGGCACGAGCCGATGCTCGATAGCACGACCGACGTGGCCGCCAAGTTCCCAAGCTCGCGCCAGACCACGAAGAACGTGGACGGCGTCCCGACCACGGCCTACTTTGCCAGCGACTTCACGCTGGCGGAGATCAAGACTTTGCGGGCAGTGCAATCCAGGGCGTCACGCTCGCATGCATTCGACGGGCTCTACGCCATCCCGACGCTCGACGAAATGATCGCGCTCGTCAAGGCGGAGGGCCTCAAGGCCGGCCGCACCGTGGGTATTTATCCCGAGATCAAGCACTCGACCTTTCACGCCACGGTGGCGGGCTTCGGCGCGAATGTGTTCGAGGACAAGCTGGTCGCCACACTGCATGCAGCGTATGGCAACAGCGCGGGCGCGCCGGTGTTCATCCAGTCCTTTGAAGTATCCAACCTGCAGTACCTGCACACCAAGACGAGCATCAAGCTGGTACAGCTCATCGACGCCGACGACGTCAACGACGACGGCAGCATGTCCTTGGTGGCCCCCTACCAAAAGCCCTACGATTTCGTGGTGAAAGGCGACCCGCGCACTTTTGCCGACCTCCTCACCCCGGCGGGGCTCGACTTCGTCAAGACCTACGCCAACGGCATAGGCCCCTGGAAGCCTTACTTGGTGAAGACGGTGAACGACGGCGTCGAGCGCACTGGAGACACCACGCTCACCATCAACGATCGCCGCGTCGACGGCAGCACCGGCGTGATCGAGGCGGCGCACTTGCGTGGCCTGCTCGTGCACGCCTTTACCTTCCGCAACGACGCGAGCGGCTACGGCTTCAAGGATCCGCAGGCTGAGATGGAGTACTACATGCGGCTCGGCGTGGACGGCGTCTTCACCGACTTCACTGCGACGGGCGTGGCGGCCAAGGCCAGCGTGCTGCGCTAGTGACATCCTAACCACAACAGGAAAGCGAATCATGATCCGAAACTCTGTACGCACTCTGATCCTGGGCGGCATTGCCGCTGCTTTGCTCGGCGGCTGCGCCGCGATGAGCGGCCCGCCCGCGACGTTTTTCATTACCAGCGTCAACCCCGGCAAGGCCGGTGACCTGGGCGGACTGGCGGGCGCCGATGCATGGTGCGAAAAGCTGGCAAGCGCGGCAGGCGTTGGCGGGCGCAACTGGCGGGCCTACCTCAGCACGCAGGGACCGGGGTCGGTCAATGCGCGCGACCGCATCGGCGCTGGCCCGTGGAGCAACGCCAAGGGCGTCGTGATCGCACGCAATCTGGCGGAGCTGCACGGGACCAACAACATCAACAAGGAAACGGCGCTCACCGAGAAGGGTGAAGTGGTGCCGTCGCGGCCCGATCCGCAAAACTGGCACGACATCATGACGGGCTCCAAGCCTGATGGAACCGCCATGTCGGCGGATCGTGACGCAACGTGCAGCAACTGGTCCGCGGGTAGCGGCGGCGGGGCGATGGTCGGCCACCACAACCGAAGCGGCACGGGCCCCGACCCGGTCGTCAGCGCGTCATGGAACTCGGCGCACATCACGCCCGGCTGCGCCATGCCCAATTTGCAGAGTACCGGTGGCGTAGGCTTGTACTACTGTTTCGCGGCGAAGTAGTACCGACTCTCACTTCAAGAAATCCAGCTTTTGCGCGCGCGGCAGCGCCTTGAGCTGGAGTTCTGCCCGCAGCGCATCACCCTTGCTCGCGTACTGGCGTGCTGCCAGTACCCTGCGCGGCGGCCGTGCGCGGGTAAATTTCGCGCCCATCCCGAACACATGGCGGAAGAACCGCTGCTCGACGTCGCGCGCGATGCCCGCGTAGTACGAACCGTCCGCGCATTCGAGGAGATAAAGCCAGTAGGGGACCGGGACGGTTGGAGGCACGACCGTCCGAGCAACGCGTTTACGACTTCGGCGTGAACTGCACCTCAACGCGCCGGTTGCGCTGTCGACCGGGCTCGTTGGCGTTGTCGGCCACGGGCTGCGACCTGCCCAGGCCCTTGATGGCCAGACGCGACGACGGGATGCTGGCCTGACCCACGAAGTAGTCGCGCACGGCAGCAGCCCGGTCCTGGGAGAGCAACTGGTTGGCGGCGTCATTGCCCACGCTGTCGGTGTGGCCCGTGATCGTCACCGGCACTTCGCCCGACTTCTTCAAGCGAGCAGCCGCCTCATCCAGCGTCTTGCGGGCCTCCGGCTTCAGCGTGCTGGAACCAGAGTCGAACAAGACGGCCGCATCGAGCGCAATGACCACTTCCTTGGGAGCAACATACTCTTCGAAGTCATGAGGGCCGTCGAAGCGTGCGCGGAATTCCAGCGTCTCGGCGCTCACGTCCAGGCGCAAGATCACGGGTTGGCGTTTTTCCAGCTTGCAGGGGGTAACCCCGCGCTTCTCCAGCGTCGTGTTGCCCAGCTGCGTTTCGCAAATCTTCTCGGACCGCAGGGTGTACAGGCCGCCCTGCAACGCTTCAGTGGTGGCGGCCGGCGCATTGCGTCCGTCGATGGTGAGCGTCAAATCGCCGGGGCCGGCGTTGAAGGTGTAGTAGTAGCTGGCCGCCTTGCGCGGGCCTTCGCCGCGGATGCGGTTGGTCTTGAGTTTGGTGGGCTCGTCGATGTCGGTCGAACCGGGGCCAGCAATGATTTTCGGGGCGGTGGACGTGGCTGGCGGGGGCAACTCGATCGGGCCGTCAATCTGCACGGCGTAGTCGATCGTCTCCTCCGACAAGTCCAGCCGCAGCACGACAGGCTGCGCTTTCTCGATGGTGCACTTCAGCGTCACGGTCTTGTCGGTCGTGGTGTTGCCGTGCGAATCCGAGCAAATCTGGTTGGCTTTGACATCGTACAGGCCGAAGCGCAGCGCGTTGGTCGCGCCGCTGGCGGAATTCTTCGCTGTCGCGGTGATGGTCAACGGGCCGGCGGGTGCGTCGAACTTCCAGTAGTAGCTGACCTTCTGCTTCGTGCCCGTTCCCTTCAGCTCTTTCGCGGGCAAGGGTGTCGGGTCGTCGACATCGGTAGAGGCCACTCCAGCGGCAGCCGGCGCAACGGCAGCAGAGGCAGCGGACGAAGCGGCTGCGGCAGGCGCGGAACTCGCCTCTGCCGGCGCGGCGGCCGCGGGCGCTGCTGCTGGCGGCTCGGACTTCGTGCAGGCGGAAAGCGCGGCGACCAGTGCCAAAACCGCGAGGGGCGTGGACAGGGGGCTTCGGTTTGTCATGGTGACAGACTATAGGGGATGACCGCCCGCTCCGGCGCTCTCGCAGCTCAGCCGTTGGCTGAGCATTAGCATGCAAGCAAACCTCACCTGGAGCTGACTTGATTCAACGTATCGTTCAGGCTGGCGCACTGGCGCTCACCGCCCTCGCGGCTCTATCGTCAAGCGGCGCCGCGCAAGCTGCCGACCCCTTTCCGCAGCCCGGCAAGGCCATCCGTTTTATCGTGCCCTACCCACCCGGCGGCCCGACCGACCTCATGGCCCGTATCCTTGCACCCGAAATGCAAAAGCGCTTGGGCGTGCCGGTGGTGGTCGACAACCGCGCCGGTGCCGGCGGCAATCTCGGCACGGACCAGGTAGCGAAGTCCGCGCCGGATGGCCACACGCTGCTGCTGGCGGCGAGCGGGCCGATGGCGGTCAATGGCAGCTTGTATCCGTCGCTGCCCTTCAACCCGATCAAGGACCTCGCTCCGGTCATCCAGATCTCGGCGTTCCCTTTGGTGTTGGAAGTGAACCCGAGCTTCGCAGCGACAAATCTCAAGGAATTCATCGCCGCCCTGAAGGCCAAACCGGACGCGTACAACTATGCGTCTGCGGGCAACGGCACGCCGCAGCATCTTGCGGGGGAGATGTTCAAGCGACGTGCCGACGTGAAGATGCAGCACGTGGGCTATAAGGGCGCGGGCCCTGCGCTCAACGACGTTTTGGGCGGCCAGGTGCCGATCATGTTCGACATCATTGCGAGTTCGCTGCCTCACATCTCGGGCGGCAAGCTGCGGCCCATCGGCGTCACCACTGCCAAGCGCAGTGCCGCCTTGCCCGACGTGCCGACGCTGGCCGAGCAGGGCATGACCGGATTCGATTTCGCGGCGTGGCACGGCATCGCGGTGGCGGGCGCAACGCCCGCACCCATCGTGGCGAAACTCAACGAAACGCTCAACGCCATCTTTGCCGATCCCGCCATCAAGAAGCGCTGGGAGGGATTCGGCTCGCCCATCGTGGGTGGAACGCCTGAGCAGTTCGGCGCGCTGGTGCGCACGGAGACCGTGCGCCTGGGACGCATCGTCAAGGAAACCGGCGCAGTCGCCGACTGAAGGCACACCATGGCAAGACTTGAATTCGTGGACGCATCCACACCCGGCGTCGACGCGGCTCTGGTACGTGCGGTCGAACAGCGACGAGGCGGCGCCTTGCTCAATCTGGATCGGCAACTGCTGCACAGCGCGCCCATCGCACGGGGCTGGAACGCCTACATGGGTGAGATTCGAAGCGGCGGCGTTCTTGATGGCGGACTGCGTGAACTGGTCATCCTCCTGGTTGCGATCCTCAACCGCGCACCGTACGAATTCACGCAACACGCGCCGGTGGCTCTGGCAGAAGGCGTATCGCAAGCCAAAATTTCTGGCTTGTCGCATTGGGAGCGATCGGCGGAGTTTTCGGAGCAAGAACGCGACACGCTCGCGTACACCACCGCGATGACGCTCCACGTGCAGGTGCCCGATGAAGTGTTTGCCAACGCGCGCCGCCACTTTAGTCCGCGCGAGATGGTCGAGCTGACGGCCACCGTCGCGGCCTACAACATGGTGTCGCGCTTTCTAGAGGCGCTGCAGATCGAGGCCGAAGGCACCCAGTAGGACTATCTGGCCTCTCACGCTTCCCACGTCATCGGGCGGTCGGGCCCTGCTGCGCGGGTTTTCTCCACCCGCTTGGCGCCGGCAGGCCGATAGACTGGCCGGCAACACGACAATTGGAGCAGCTTCATGACGCAGAGCATCGGGGAGTTCGGGCCGCGAGGGTCGCGGCGCAAGTTCGTCGCGGGTTCGGTCGCCTTGGCAGCCAGTGTGGCGGCGCCCTTCGCGTGGTCACAGTCGCGCAAGTGGCCCGACAAAACCATTCGCATTGTCGTGGCCTTTCCACCGGGCGGCCTGACCGACGCTTACGCGCGCATGTACGCCGAGCAACTCACTGCCAAGCTGGGCGTGCCTGCCGTGGTCGACAACAAGCCGGGCGCAGGAGCGATCATCGGCATCGACGCGGTGGCCAAGTCCGCACCCGACGGCTACACGCTGCTCATGACCACCTCTGGCACGGTCTGGCAAAACCGGGTGCTCTACACCAAGCTGCCCTACAACCTGGACACGGATCTCACCCCGATCACCGTCTTCCCCTCCGGGCCGCTGGTGGTGGGCGTGTCCGAGAAGGTGCCGGCGAAGAACTTCCGTGAGTTCGTCGAATTTGCCAAGACAAACCAGACATCGATGGGCACGTACGCGCCAGGCTCCTACCCCCACATGGTGGCCGACCAGACCAACCGGACGGCTGGCACGAAGATGGTTGCGGTGCACTACCGCGGTGAGTCGCCCATGTGGATAGACGTCGCTTCCGGCCAGACTCAGGTGGCCATCGGCAGCTACCAGGCCTTCGCCACAGTGCAGACGCGGGGTGTGCGGGCGATCGGCGTGACGGGTTCCTACCGGTCGCCCAAGCTGCCAGACGTTCCGACGCTGGTGGAGCAGGGCGTGCCGGGCCGCCTGGTCGCGCTGGAGGGCGGCCTGCCCCTGATGGCGCCGGCACGCACGCCCGAGGCCGTGTTGCAGGTACTGTCTCAAGTGGTGATAGAAGGAGCGAACAGTGAGCGCGCCGCCAAGCTGCGGGAATCTTTCGCCATTCCGAGCAAGCCCAAGAACTTGAAGGAAACCCGCCGCGATTGGGAAGAAGCCGTGCCAGTGTGGATCAAGCTGGCGGTGGATCTGGGCCTCAAGCTCGATTGATTAGGTCACCCGGCAGTGCGTGCTGAGCGGTCAATGGACGACACGACCGCCGCGCTCCTGCTCGACGGGCGCCCGGGACACAGTGGACCTCAGGCGTCGAGCGTGCGCAGCGCCCATGCCCCCACCACCGCGCCGGCCGCGCTGACGCACGCGCCCCAGGCCATGTCGATGAAAGTGATGGCCAGCGGCCAATCGCGCAGAATCGCCAGGCTGGTGAGGTCGAAGGTGCCGTAGCAAAACAGGCCGAACAGCGCACCCAGCAGCAGCGCGCGCGTCCTGTCGCCCTGCGAGGGCCACGCCGCGAACAGCACGACCCCGACCGGATACAGCAGGTAAAAGGCGGCCGCCGCCCAGACATTGGGCTTGCTGGCCATCAGGTGGCCGATGCCCGATTCGTACCAGGCAGTCGCGATGTGGCCCAGCCAGACGTAGTCGAGCGCGGCGATCGTGACCAGGCTGGCAAGGTAGACGACAAAGTAACGCTTCATAAACCGTGAATTCCCCGATGGAAAAGATTCTGACTTGACGAGCGTCATGATGACCGCGCGGCCGCAGCAAGCCGAACAGCTTGCAAGAAAACCTCCACTACCGGGGTCAACGCGCGGTTCTTCAGCGTGAACAACGCGACCGGGCGCGCGTCAATGCCGAGGTCGATGGGAAGAATCGTTATCGTCTTTCCGTAAGCGTTAAAGACTTGAACCAGCGAGTCGGGAACGACTGTGATGTATTCCCCTGTCGTCAGAAGAACCTGCCGCAGGTGAAAAGACATGCTCACGAGGCCGCGCCGGGGGAGGTCAAGCCCTCGCGCACGGAAGGCGTCGCGCACAAGCGAGCCTGGTGCCTCGTGGGGTGAGTGCAAGATCCATTTCTCGGCCAACAGCTCACTCAGTTCGATTGAAGTGCGAGCGGCCCACCTGGATTGCGCCCCAGCAACGACAACGAGTCGTTCATGAAAAAGTACTTCCTCGTCCAGATCCGCCTCGGGGAACAGTCCTCTTCCGACAATCACATCGAGGTTTCGGTCACGCAGTTCACTGACTTCCACCGATATGGGGCGACTGGCGTGGGTAATTTCCACCCGAATACCCGGATGGTCCTCGGCCAGCCTTTCGATCGCTCCTGGTAGCAACGACACCGTCAAGGAATCATTGCAACCAACGCGGACCTCGCCAGTCACCGAGCCGGCCAAACACTGGATTTCTGCCACACCTTGGCGCAACTCGTCGAAAGAGGCCAAGCCGCGCCGCACCAAAGCGGCGCCATAGGCCGTCGCGCGTACCCCGCTTGGTCCTCGATCCAGAAGCTGGACCCCGAGCGCGTTTTCAAGGTCGGCAATGCTCTTTGATATCGCCGGCTGTGATATTGCCAGCGCCTTGGCAGCCTTGGCCATGCTGCCCAATTGCGTGACTGAAAGAAGCACATGCAAATCCCGCAACCGCACACGTCGGCCGATGCGTTCTTCCCACTGTTCAGGGGTCAGTGCCATAACTGTTTAGTCACGGGGGTAACGGAACATTGCGCATTCTCTCCGGCAAGCAACCAGCATATCCTGAATCAACTTTCAACCTTCAATAGCCGCAATGACCATTCATGTTGCCCCTGTCAATTCAGGTTTCGTCGCCGAAGTGAGCGGGGTCGATCTTTTGCGTCCGGTAGCGCGAGATGACTTTCTGGGGATTCAAGCTGCGCTCGATTCGTATGCCGTTCTCATCTTCAAAGATCAACCCGTTGATGACAGTCAACAGATTGCGTTCAGCAGTCTCTTCGGACCCGTCGAAATATCCATCGGTGCAATCCGCACCAACCGAAAGACGCGACTGCGCAGTGAAGTGGCAGATATTTCGAATCTAGACGTCCACAATAATATTCGCCTTGCACAAGACCCGTGGCTAATGATGCAGCACGCAAATCAGCTTTGGCATACGGACAGCTCCTTCAAACGAATTCCCGGAAAGATATCTTTCCTCTCGGCGCGTGAGGTTCCTCCCGAGGGCGGAGAGACGGAATTCGCCGACTTGCGGGCCGCCCATGACTCCCTGGACACAGTTACCTTGGAGGTCATCAAGGATCTCTTTGCCGAGCATTCGATTTTCTTCTCACGAAGTCTCGTCGGCTATGCGGACTTTTCTCAGGAAGAGCGCGACGCATTGCCGCCCGTGACGCGACCGCTGGTTCGCACAATGGAGGGATCCGGACGCCAAACACTTTATCTGGCCTCTCACGCTTCCCACATCATCGGGTGGTCGGTTCAGCGGGGGCGCGAACTTCTCGACCGGCTGACCGCCGCAGCAACACAGCCACGCTTTGTTTTCAGTCACCGCTGGAGCGCCGGGGACCTCGTTGTTTGGGACAACCGCTGCACCATGCACCGAGGAAGGCCATTTGATGCAGGCCAGCGGCGCGACCTCCGACGCATCACGGTCTCCGACGCCGATGCTTTGGCAAGTCCCGGCTGATCGCGCGCGCGTTCAATCGAAAACAATCAGGGAAACGGCAATGCGAACTACCAATTTCAAATCGTTTGGTGGCCTCACAATTACTTTAAGCCTCGCCTTGGTTGTTGCGCTCTGCATGACCGCCAACGCTGGCGCCAACGCGGCGACAGGCCTGGCCGTTGGCGATGAATATCCTTCGCGGCCGCTGCGGCTGATCGTTCCATTTCCTGCCGGAAGTTCCGCGGATCTGATCGGCCGCACGATTGCACAGAGACTGAGCAAGCAGATACGCCAAGCCGTTGTTGTTGAGAATCGCGCTGGCGCGGGCGGCGTCATCGGACAGGATGCGGTTGCGCGTTCGCCTGCGGACGGCTACACGTTGGGTCTGGCGACGGTATCAACTCTTGCTGTAGCGCAATCGACAGACGTGAAACTTCCATACGATGCAATCGCATCCTTTGAGCCGATCAGCCTGGTGGCAGAAGGCGCTTTTGTAATCGGTGTACATCCTTCGATCCATGCAACCACGCTGTCTGAGTTGATTCAAGCGGCGAAGATGCACCCCGGTGAGATGAACTATTACTCGGTCGGCAGCGGGACCTTGCATCATTTCGCGGGCGAAGAATTCAAGAAGCTTGCGGGTGTTGGCATCGTGCATGTTCCCTATAAGGGCGGTGGGGCGGCTCTTCTTGGTTTGCTCGCGGGCGAAGTTCAGGTGGGGTTCGATTTGCTCTCCTCGTTTCGACTGCAAAACTTCCAGTCCGGAAAACTCAAGGCGATCGCGGTTGCCGGGCCGTCGCGACTGCCCCAACTTCCAGCCGTCCCGACAACGAGTGAGGCGGGGCTCGGGGGGTTCGAGGTCAACGCGTGGTTCGGGATCGTCACCCCTCGGGGCGTGCCCGCCGATAAAATCCTGTATCTCAACAAAGAGATTCGAGGTGCGGTCGCCTCACCTGAAGTGACCGACCTGCTCACGTCGGAAGGGCTTCGTCCGGTCTCAAGCTCGGGGCCTGAATTTGCGAGCTTCATACGGAAGGAAGTGAAAAAGTGGTCGGAGAGCGCAAAGATTACTGCTCACGGCAGATAGCACTGCGCGCCCACAGGACATGCGCAGGAGGCACCAAACTTCCTTGACCCGGTGCGCCGGCTTGCGGCCAACCAGCGATGACCGCGTGCCTTCGAGAATGCTCTTCTCGTTTGTTCAGGCCCGCGCTGCAATATGACGAGCAAGGAAGGATGCGTCCTCTCCGCTCCCCCACAAGAACGACGACTTCAGCGTGTGGAGGCGCGCCAGGCCAAGAAAGTAAAGGCCGGGCACCTCAGTGACGCCGCGGCGATGGCGAGGCTTGCCGTCCTGGTCGAACACGGGACAATCGATCCAGCCGAAGTCATAGCGATACCCGGTCGCCCAGATCACCGATGTGATCCCGGCAGCGCGAATGGATAGATTCTGTGGGGGCAAAGCGGCCGCACGTGCGATCGAAACCGACCCCGCGTCACCCTCCGCTTGCATCCCCTGCGTGTCGATGAATTCATCAACCATCCGTTTGAACTCGCCGATCCCTCCATCTCCCAGGGCAAGATTCTTTTCAAGGTTTGGCGCGAACGACAGTTGGTCGCCATCGATGCCCCGCAAGCTTCCGAGCAGCGTGACGCCTTCTTTCTCAAGGGCGCGAATGTCTGCATCCTTTCCACCATTCACTCCCGTCAGTAACGGAGGGATGAAGTCGGACGGCACACTGTCTGCAGTCCGATCGATCATGCCTGTTGCTTCCAGCCACCATCCAAAATCCTTGCCGCGATAACGGCGCGGAACACGCCGATGGCGCCCGACCGACAGGTACACCCGGCGGCCGTTTTTCAACAAGTCATCGGCAATCTGATACCCCGACGCACCAGATCCAACGACAAGCACGCCACCGTCAGGCAGTGCATCCGAATGGGTGTACCGATTGGCGGAGGTCTGGTACGCGGTCTTCGTCAATCGGGCGGCGTAGGCAGGGAGCAAGGGCTCCTGATACGGGCCCGAGGCCACCACTACATTGGCTGCATCAAACGTTCCGACGTCGGTCTCAACGAGGAACAGCGCGGAACCGGCTTTCTGCCGTAGCCCAGTAACGTTAACGCCGCAGCGCACCGGTGCCGCGATGCGCTTCTGGTACGTCTCAATGAAGCGCACCACATCGTCGCGGTGCATGAAACCGTCCGGCTCATTCCCTTGGTACGCGTAGCCGGGGAGGCTGATCATTGAACTCGGGAATTGGAAGGTGAGCGAGTCCCATCGCTCACTGCGCCAGCGCTCGGCAACGCGGCTTCGTTCGAGCACAATGTGTTCTCTATGGAGGCTTGCCAAGTGGTAGCTCATCCCCAGACCCGCTTGGCCAGCGCCAACAATGAGTGTCTCGATCTTCTCGGTCATGCCATGTTGCTTTCCACTGAGTCGTCCGGCGGTTCGCTTGATTTTCATCCTACTTTGCCTTTAAGAAACAACAAGAAATGACCATCTCTTCTGACTACACGCCGCCTGCCCTCTGGACCTGGGACAAGGAAAGCGGCGGCCGCTTTGCCAACATCAACCGCCCGGTGGCGGGATCGACTCACGACAAGGAACTGCCGGTGGGACGACATCCGCTGCAGCTGTATTCGCTGGCGACCCCGAATGGCGTCAAGGTCACCGTGATGCTGGAAGAACTGCTGGCCCTGGGTCAGGCGGGCGCGGAGTACGACGCCTGGCTGATTCCGATCAGCGAAGGGGCGCAGTTCAGCAGCGGCTTCGTCGGTGTCAACCCGAACTCCAAGATTCCAGCGCTGATGGACCGCAGCGGGCCGGAGCCGGTCCGGGTGTTCGAGTCCGGTGCGATCCTGCAGTACCTCGCCGAAAAGTTCGGCAGCGCCTTTTTTCCGAGTGGAGGCGCCGAGCGCGCGGAGTGCCTGTCGTGGCTGTTCTGGCAGATGGGCAGCGCGCCTTTCCTGGGCGGCGGCTTCGGGCACTTCTATGCGTATGCGCCGACCAAGCAGGAGTACCCGATCAATCGCTATGCGATGGAGGTCAAACGCCAGCTCGACGTGCTGGATCGCCGTCTGGCCGAGAGCGACTACCTGGCCGGCGACGCGTACACCATCGCCGACATCTCGGTCTGGCCCTGGTACGGCTCGCTGGTCAAGGGGCTGCTCTATAGCGCGGGTGAGTTCCTGCAGGTGCAGGAATACAAGCACGTGATGCGCTGGACCGAGCAGATCGCGCAACGCCCCGCGGTCAAACGCGGCCGCATGGTCAACCGAACCTGGGGTGAGCCCGCCAGCCAGCTGCATGAGCGGCACGAGGCCCGCGACTTCGAGACCCGGACGCAGGACAAGCTGGTCAAGGAGTCGCCATGATCACGCTGTACGACTGCGCCACCGCCCCCAGCCCGCGCCGGGCTCGCATCCTGCTCGCCGAAAAGGGCGTCGTTCATGACACGGTGGCGATTGACTTGCGCAGCGGCGAGCACCTCCGTGAGGCCTATCGCCTAGTAAATCCGCAGTGCACGGTGCCCGCACTTTGCACCGACGACGGCCTGCTGCTGACCGACAATGCCGCGATCACCGCCTGGGCAGAGGCGCGCTTTCCGCAGCCTTCGTTGCTGGGTGACACGCCCGGTGAAAAAGCCGAGATCGCAAGCTGGAACTGGCGCATCGAATTCGAGGGCCTGCTCGCCATCGCGGAGGCTCTGCGCAACAGCGCACCGGCGATGGCCAACCGGGCGTTACCGGGGCCGGTGGACTACGCGCAGATTCCGGAGCTGGCGCAGCGTGGGCTGGCCCGGGTGCAGAACTTCTTCCTCACGCTGAACGAGCGGCTGGAAGGCCGCGACTTCATCGCTGGCGACCGGTTCAGCATCGCCGACATCACCGCAGTAGTCGCCGTCGACTTTGCTCGGGTGGTCAAGGTGAAGCCGGGCGAGCAGCATCCGAACGTCTTGCGCTGGCGCGCGGCGCTGGCCGAGCGGCCCTCGATGTCTCTTTAGGACGCGCCGCCTGCGCTGAGGGACGCGTCGACGTCTGAATTCAATCGCTCGCCGGCGCGATCGACGCACGATCGGCATCGTGGGGCGAAGTTCGCCTCGAGCACAGCGTTGCTCCTGTGGCTCGGTAGCGTCGGCAAGATGTTACAACGTACCTGAATTGTAAAAAATCAGTTACAGTGATCTTTCGATCGGAACAGGCTGCTGCGTCAGAGCTGCAAAAAGGTTCCAGGCGAAAAAGAGGCAGTACCGGAATAGAGGAGCAGATGAGTAGCGCTGAGGTCCCCATGACGATCGACACCCATGCCCCGCACCGAGAAGGGCGTGTGCCAGCACGGTCAGTCCCAAGGACGAGGCGCTTGCTCAGTGCCCAAACGCGCGCCGCCTTTGCCGGCTTGCTGTTGGTGCAGGCGCTCGGCGCCGCAATCAGGTTTGCGGGCGACGGGCCCGTCGCCCGCGCGGACCTCTGGCTCACGCTCCTGGCGTTGGCCTGCACCGCCGGCGTCGGGATCTGGTTCTTGCAGCGGGTCGTGGCGCCCATGGAGCGCGCCTCAGAGGTCGTGGCGAGTCTGGGAGCCGGCGACCTGTCCCCGGAAGTAGACGTGAGCCGGGCAGGCGAGCTGCGCCTGCATGTCGCAGCACTGCTGCACATGCGGGACAACCTCTTCGACATGGTGGGCCGCGTACGCACCGGCATGGTCAATGTGGCGACCCATGCGATCCAGATCAACAGCGACAACACTGCGCTGGCCGAACGGACGGCAGCGCAGGCTGCGTCGGTGCGGGAGACCGCCGCATCAGTGAAGCAGTTGATCGCGTCGGTCAGCCAGAACGTGGAGACCAGCCAGCGCGTGCATGTCCTGGCCCGCACCGCCAGCGAGCGCGCGGAACGCGGCAGCCAGGCCGTGCGAGCGATCGGGCAGAGCATGGACGCCCTGCGCGCCGGATCGCAGAACATCCACGGCATCGTCGGCGTCATCGATGCCATCGCGTTCCAGACCAACCTCCTGGCACTGAATGCCGCCGTGGAGGCCGCACGCGCGCAGCAGCATGGCCGCGGCTTCGCGGTGGTGGCTGGCGAGGTCCGCGTGCTCGCGCAGCGCTGCGCCGAGGAGGCGCGCCAGATCCGGGACCTGCTCGGTGCGGCAGTGCTACAAGTGGACGCGGCTGACGCCCGGGTGCAGGAAGCCGGGCATACCGTCGACGACCTGGTCGGGGTCGTGCACGACGTGACGAAGCTGATCGGCGCCGTGGAGAGCGCCAGCCGCGAGCAGAGTGCCGGAATCGGCACCATCAGCGAAGCGATGGCGCGCATCGACGGCGCTACCCAAGACAATGTGACCTTCGTGCAGGGCGCCTCCCGCACCGCCGCAGCCTTGCAGGAGCGCGCATCGCTGGTCTTCAAGGTGATGGAGCCGTTCAGCCTGGGAGCGCGGGAGCACGCGGCCGCAAGCGACGCCGTGCAACTGGTGGAGCAGGGCTGCGATTTCCTGCGCACGCACGGACGCGAGGCATTCCTGGCCGAGGTGAACAAGCTGGACGCCGGCCGCTTCATCTACCGCGACCTGTACCTCATGGTGATCGACGTGAGCAACGTGACGTTCGTCGCCCACGGCCACCTGCGCAACCGCCTGGGCACCGGTCCGCAGGTGAAGGACGTCGACGGAAAGTACTTCCCGCGCGAGATGGTGAAGGTGGCGCGCGACCGGGGCGAAGGCTGGGTGGACTACAAGTGGGTGCACCCGGTCACGGGGGCCGTGTTCAAGAAGGCCGGGTATGTGCGCGGCGCCCTGGGCCTGGCGGTGTATGCGGGGGTCTACACCTCTTGAAACCCCGCGCCGAGGTGCCTCAGTCGCGGTAGCCTGGGTTCTCGCGGTCCAGCACCCGCATCATCGCGGCAAAGAACAGGTCCTCGCGCTCCTTGCGGGTGTGGCGGTCGTCGACGCCGGGGGTTTGCACCTTAAGCGCCACTTCGTCGCTCATCACTTCGATCTCGCGCCCCGTGCCCAGAGCCAGCACCTGATTGCGGCAAACCCGCTCCAGCCGGTACAGCCGCCGGTACGCCTCGGCCACCGAATTACCAGTCACCAGGATGCCGTGGTTCTTCATGAAGACGATCGGCTTGTTGCCCATCAGGTTGGCGAGGCGTTCGCCCTCCGCGAGCGAGTCGGCTGTGCCCGCGTAGTGGTCGTCGTAGGCGATGAGGCCATGGTAGAACGCCGCGGTCTGGCTGGCGGGCAGCAGCCGATTGTCCTTGAGCATGTTCAAGGTGACGGCCCAGGTCTGGTGCGTGTGCAGGACCACTGTGGCGCCGGTGATCCGATGGATAGGTGCGTGGATGCATTGAGCCGAGAGTTC
>JBKJTX010000166.1:0-4836 GCA_046590315.1 Ramlibacter sp.
ATCGTGCTGCCCGCCGAAGAATCCGCTGAAATGGCCTAGTGGAGCTAAGCGGATACCCCTTATATTAATACAGTGACACCGAATCACGAAAACATTCTCGTCGGCTCCGCGTCCTGGACCGACAAGACCTTGATTGCGTGCGGGCGCTTCTACCCGCCGGGGTGCGACAGCGCCGAGGCGCGCCTGCGCCACTATGCCGCGCAGTTCCCGCTTGTGGAAGTCGACTCCAGCTACTACGGCATGCCCACGCCCGTCAACGCGCAGTTGTGGGCCGAGCGCACGCCACCCGGCTTCGTCTTCAACGTCAAGGCCTTTCGCCTGTTCACCGGCCACCAGACCTCGCCGCTCGTTTTGCACAAGGACCTCCAGCAGGCGCTGGGCGCACCAGGGTCCCAGGTTCTTTACTACAAGGACACGCCCGTCGAGATCCGCGACGAACTTTGGCGCCGCTTCATCGATGCGCTCGCGCCGCTCAAGCAAGCGGGCAAGCTGGGCGCCGTGCACTTCCAGTTCCCACCCTGGATGCTGCGCAACCGCGAAGGCATGGCGCACGTGCGCGAGTGCGTGGAAAAGATGGAAGGCCACCTTGTCGCAGCGGAGTTTCGCAACAAAAGCTGGTTCGAGGACAACCTGGAAAAGACCGTCGCATTCGAGCGTGAGCTCGGTGTGGTTCACACGGTGGTCGACGCGCCTACGGGATTCTCCAACGCTGCGCCGTGCGTGTGGGAGGTGACCCATCCCAGTCTCGCGCTGGTGCGCCTGCACGGCCGCAATAAGGAGACCTGGAATCACAAAGGCCCGGCTTCATCGAGCCGCTTTAACTATTGGTATGGCGCTGACGAGCTGGACGCGATGGTGCCCGAGATGCGGCACCTCGCGAGCCTGGCGGATTCCGTGCACGTCGTCTTCAATACCAATTACGAAGACCAGGGACAGGTCAACGCGAACCTCATGCGCCAACTGCTGGCGCGCAACGGCTGAGGAACTACTACACGCTAGACTGGTCCCAACCTTTCGATTGTTGGAGTCTGAATGAAATTGTCCCGTTCCCTGCCCGTGCTGCTGGCCTTGCTGCTCGTGAGCGCCGCGAGCAACGCGCAGCTGAAGCCCTCGCGCCCGGCCCAGCTGTCCCAGCCCGCACCCGCTGCGCCTGCACCTGCTCCGGCTCCTGCGGTTGATCCGGCCAATGCCGAAAAGGAAGAGGCTGGCAAGCTTGCCGCGGCTGGGTGGTTGGTGCTGCTGGATCGGCGGGATTGGGGCCGAGCCTGGGAAACGTCGAGTGCGGTATTCCGAGCTGCAGTACCGCTTGGGAACTGGATGGATGGCATTCCGAAGGTTCGCTCGGATCTCGGCGCCTTCGTTGAGCGCGCTCCTGCGCAATCCATCTACAAAACCAAGCTGGAAGGCCGTCCGGACGGTGAATACGTGAGTGTGGCCTTCCAGAGCAAGTTCGGCGACCGCCAAGTCGAGGAGTTGGTCACCACCGTGCGCGAGGCTGACGGAAGGTGGCGCGTTACCGGTTACTCGACTCGATAGGCCGGGCCGCGATCGGCCGGGTCGGGCCCAGCTGCATGTTGCCCGGATTGCCTGCCCCCAATGATCCGCCGCTAGCAGGAGCGGGACCGCTCGAATGCGCAGTGGGTCCACCACGCGAGCCGACGCGGCTTGATGTGCCTTGCTCGGCCGCACTGCTCGATGCGCCGACCTTCCCCAGCCGCGCGTTCGAGGCCATGACGCGCTCGGCCGTGGCCAGCTGGTAGCGCAACGTCGGCAAGGTGCGGTCGATCCATGCCTTGAGGGCGGGGTCCCCCGCAATTGCGCTCGCCTTCTGGAAGGACTGCACCCCTTCCTGCTGGTTTTTCAGTGCGACCTCCTCCATGTACGCGCGGTCGAACTTCAGACCCTGCAATTTGCTCAGGCGGTTAAGCGTCTTACGCTGGTCATTCGAGAGCATGGGCGGCGCCATGCTGCGCACGTGCAGCATGTGCTGCAGCACCGGTCCTGCGGTTCCGTTGTGGTTGACGAGGGTCGCAGCCAGCGAGCGCACGGCAGAGTCGTTGGACTTCGTCAGGGCCATTCGCGAGGCTTCCGCCTCAAGCCGGCTTGCCGCGGCAGCGTCCTTCAGAAAGCGCCATTCGTCGCGTTGCTCGGGCGTCAGACGTTTGCTGCTGACCGCAGAAGACGGTGCGAAGGTGGCAGGCCGCGCTGGTGCCGGGCCGGAAGGTTTTGCAGGATCGAGCACCAGGTTCGGTGACGCGGATTGAGCCCGGGCCACGCCCGCGCACAGCATCGCTGCGGCAGCGGCCAGGATGCACACACTCACGCACTTCATGACGAATCCCCAATAGGCGCCCGCCTGTAGCGCGGCGGACAAGACTCCATCTTCGGCAGAGCTCATGAATAGCGCAGTCGGCGGCGGCCCCAGCGCCGCGTAGGACGGCACCCAACGGCTGACTACGCCCGCATATCTAGTGGGTGTGTGCGAGCTCGCTCACGCCCGCCACGAGCGCAATGCCCGCCAGCAGCCAGGCGATTTGCGCGGCGGTCTCACGCGCGGAAAGGCGCTTTTGCAACTGAGGGATCAGGTCGGCGAGCGCCACATAGATGAAGCTGCTGCTGGCCACCGCCAGGAAATAGGGCAAGTAGTCGTGCAAGCGATCGACCAGCCAGTAGCCGGTGAGGCCGCCCAGCGCGGTGACAGCGCCGGCCAGCGACACTTTCACCAATGCAGCGTTCCGGTTCGCACTCGTCATGCGCATGACCGCCAGGTCGCCGATGTGATGAGGCACCTCGTGGGCCAGCACCGCCAGCGCCGCGACCAGCCCCAGCCGCAGGTCGGCGACGAACGCCGATGCAATCAGGATACCGTCGCCAAAGCAATGCACGCTGTCACCCGTCAGGACGGCCCAGCCGCCTGAGCGAAGCGGCGGGTGCGCGTGCCCCTGAAGGCCGTGATCCTCGTGTTCCAGGTTGTGCGCGTGACCGCTGGCAGGCGCATGCTGATGGTGCTCATGGCCGTGGTGCCAGAGTTCGGCCTTGTCCAGGAGAAAGAAGAACACCAAGCCCACCAGCAAAGTTGAAAGCAGCTGCTTCGCACCGGCCTGACTCTCGAAGGCTTCAGGCAGCAGATGCATAAACGATGTTGCGAGCAGCGCACCGGCGGCGAGGCTGAGAAGGTGTTGGGGGCCGATGGAGCGCGAACTGTCAGCGCCGCCTGCCAGGAATCCCAGTCGCATCAGGCCGGCAGCGAGCCAGACGCTGCCGATGCCGGCGGCCAGGGTGGCGATCAAAATGCTTAACAGGGTCATGCCGAACGGGTGCGTCCGGCGGGGGACGGCCCAGAATCCTCTTCTGTCGGCCTGGACGGCCGATTCTGGGCACGATCTTAAACGCTGCCCGCGCCCCGCGCGGGAGATCAGCCCTGGGGCAATTGGAGCGCGGCGGCCTCGATCGTAGGAGCGCGGTATTCGGTGAGCGCCCAGGAGGCAAAACCGGCCATGCCGAGCGTGGCGGCGATCACGAGGTTCTTGACGATGATTCGGGTGCGGTTCATGGCTTTCTCGCTTTCACTTCGTTTTGGACACAGCGCTATTCTTGGCTCGCTCGGACCCAACGCGATAAGCCGTTTGCTTACGCGGGCACAAGGAATTTGCCCATGCCTGCGGGCACAATGCGGACGAACACAAACCAAAGGAAACACTTATGCCCACGATCCGCGCCGAACTCATGGAAGGCCGCACGCCGGAACAGAAAAAAAACCTTGTCGCCGCACTGACCCGGGCGGTGGTTGAGACCCTGGGCGGCAAGTCGGAGTCAGTGGACGTGCTGCTCTTCGACATCAAGCGCCACGACTGGGCCACTGGAGGCGAGCTGTGGTCCGAGAGGAAGTAGCGCCCCATGCGAGTCCCCCAAGCATGCTGCGCGCTTCTTCTAGCCGCCGTCACGTTGGCAGCCTGCGCCCAGAAGTCCTCTGCCGTGCCGGCGGCGCCACCCCCACCGGTCATGGTTGATGGCGAGTGCGACGCGCAAGCCGCGCAATTCGCGGTCGGCAAGATCGTCGATGCCCCGCTGATCGCGCAGGCCAAGGATCGCTCGCGCGCCGAGCGTGTACGCGTGCTGCGGCCGGGCGTGATGGTGACAATGGAATTCGATGCGCGCCGCCTGAACATCGACGTGGACGAGAAGGGCCGCGTACTGAGTGTTCGTTGCGGCTGACTCGCCCGCGCTTAGTGCGCCTCGTCCCAGTTGTCGCCAATACCGATCTCCGCCAGGAGAGGCGCGCGTAACTCTGCGACGCCCGCCATCAGGCGCGGGACCTCGACACGCAGCCACTCCACCTCGTCGTCCGGTACTTCGAACACCAGTTCATCGTGTACCTGCATGATCATTTTGGTGCGGCGCTGTTGCGCGTCCAGCACATCCTGCACCTTGAGCATGGAGAGCTTGATCAGGTCGGCGGCCGTGCCTTGCATCGGTGCGTTGATCGCCTGGCGCTCTGCGCCGCCGCGGCGCGGACCGTTGGGTGAGTTGATCTCGGGCAGGTACAAGCGCCGGCCAAACACCGTCTCCACATAGCCGCGACTCTTGGCCGACATGCGCGTCTCGTCCATGTAGTTCTTCACACCCGGGTAGCGCTCAAAGTAACGCTGGATGTAGTTCTTCGCCGCCGCACTCTCGATGCCGAGGTTGCGCGCCAGCCCGAACGCACTCATGCCGTAGATCAGGCCGAAGTTGATGACCTTGGCGTAGCGCCGCTGCTCGCTTGTCACCTCAGCGGGGGCAACACCGAACACCTCCGCCGCCGTGGCGCGATGCACGTCCATGCCGTCGCGAAAA
>JBKJTX010000229.1:0-6204 GCA_046590315.1 Ramlibacter sp.
ATCGGGCCGTGCGCGGGCGGCGTGCCATGCAGTTCGAGTTGAATGCCCAAAATCGACAGCATCTCGCACGACCAGGTCTGCACGCGCGCATTCCTGCGCTCCTGGCTCCATCGCGGAAATAAGACGACGATGGTGACCCATCCGGCCAATGCATGCGCCAAGCTGCACGCAAGCTTCCACAGCGCCGACAGCAGCTTCACCCCTAAGCCCGGTCCCAGCCTTCGAAGGCGAACAGGCCCGCTGCGATCGTGCAGCGCACGCGTCCCGGCAATTCGTAACCCAAGAACGGCGTGTGCTTGCCCTGACTGCGCAGCGCGTCACCGGTGACTGTCCATTGCAATCGCGGGTCGAACACGCAGACGTCGGCCACACCGCCTTCCACCAGTTGGCCCAGACTGGCCTGCAAAGTGCCGAGGGCACTGCCCAACACACGCGCCGGCTCGCTCGTCAACACCGCCAGCGAACGGGACAACTCCTGTTTGCTTTCCTCGCCCCACTTGAGCGCCAACCCCAGCAGCAGCTCGAGACCGGTTGCGCCCGGCTCGGCTTCTGCGAAAGGCAGTGTCTTGGCGTCCTCATCGACCGGCGTGTGATCGGATACCAGCGCGTCGACCGTGCCGTCCGCGAGCCCCGTGCGCAACGCATCGCGGTCGCGCTGTTGGCGCACCGGTGGATGGAGGCGCATGCGGCTGTCGAAATAACCAATGTCGTTGTCGGTGAGGTGGAGCGAATTTATGCTCACGTCACAAGTGACGGGCAAGCCCTGCGCTTTGGCCTGGCGGACCAATTCGACCCCGGCCGCGCTGCTCAAGCGGCAGAGGTGGACCCGCGCGCCGGTGATCTTGACCAGCTCGAAGATGACATGCAGCGCAATCGTTTCCGCCGCGACCGGCACGCCCGACAGGCCGAGCCGCGTCGCCAAAGCGCCGCTGGCTGCGACGCCCCGGCCCAGGTACAGTTCCTGGGGGCGCAGCCATGTCGTGTAGCCGAATGTGGCCGCGTACTGCAGCGCCCGATGCATCACCTGGGTATTGGCCAAAGGGATTTCCGCCTGGCTGAAGCCTACGCAACCGGCCTCGGTGAGCTCCACCATTTCGGTGAGGATCTCGCCGTCAAGATTGCGCGTGAGTGCGCCAAGCGGAAACACGCGCGCCTGATGCAATTTTTCGGCCCGGAACTTCAGCATCTCCACAAGACCCGGTTCGTCCAGGACCGGGTCGGTGTCGGGGAGGCAGACGACGCTCGTGATGCCCCCCGCCACCGCGGCGGCCATCTCGCTTTCCAGCATGCCTTCGTGTTCGTGGCCCGGCTCACGCAAGCGCACAGCAAGGTCAATCAGGCCCGGCGCCACAATGCAACCGCTCGCGTCGATGACTTTGCTTGCGCTGAAGCTGGCCGATTTGCCGATCGACACAATCCGTCCGCCCGCCACCGCGACGTCGCAGATTTCGTCGCGCTTCGAAGCCGGGTCGATGACGCGGCCGTTCTTGATAAGAATTTTCATGGTGTCAGGCCTCATTTCCCGCGACGATGCCCATGACCGCCATTCGCACCGCGATACCGAAGGTGACCTGCGGCAGAATCACGCTTTGCTTGCCGTCGACCACAGCCGAATCGATCTCGACGCCGCGGTTGATCGGGCCCGGGTGCATCACGATTGCGTCCGGCTTGGCCAGCTGCAACTTTTCGGAAGTGAGCCCGTAGCCCTTGAAGAACTCCTGCGACGAGGGCAGCAGCGCCCCACTCATTCGCTCGTTCTGCAACCGCAGCATGATCACCACGTCGCAATCGCGGATGCCTTCCTCCAGTGTGTGGCACACCCGCACGCCCATTGCCGCCATGTCGCCCGGCACCAGTGTCATCGGGCCGACCACCCGCACCTCGGCGCAGCCGAGGGTTGTGAGCGCATGGATGTCAGAGCGGGCGACGCGCGAATGCAGTACGTCGCCAACGATCGCCACGACAAGATTGGAAAAGTCCTTCTTGTAGTGCCGGATGGTGTACATGTCCAGCAAGCCCTGCGTCGGATGGGCATGGCGTCCATCGCCAGCGTTGATCACGTGCACATG
Source organism: Ramlibacter sp. (assembly GCA_046590315.1). GTDB lineage: Bacteria > Pseudomonadota > Gammaproteobacteria > Burkholderiales > Burkholderiaceae_C > Ramlibacter. Next base: position 2,070 of record JBKJTX010000229.1, read on the forward strand.
CGGCGCCACGTGCTGCGCGATCAGGTAAGGCGCTCCCGATTCGCTGTGCCGCACCACAAAGAGGTCTGCAGCCATGGCCGACAGGTTGGCGATGGTGTCCAGCAGCGACTCGCCCTTGGCCGCTGAGGAGCGGGCGATGTCGAGGTTGATCACGTCGGCCGAGAGCCGCGTGGCCGCGATCTCGAACGTCGTGCGGGTGCGGGTCGAGTTTTCGAAGAAGAGGTTGAAGACGCTCTTGCCGCGCAAGAGGGGGACTTTTTTTACTTCGCGGTCGTTCACGCTCACAAAGCTGGCGGCGGTGTCCAGGATGTGCGTGATGATGTCTCGCGGCAGTCCCTCTACCGAGAGCAGATGGAGCAGCTCACCGTTCTTGTTGAGTTGCGGATTGCGTTGGGAGAGCATCGGCTAGGGACCTTCGATCTGGAAACTGAACTGGCCTTTGACGTCGCGGGCGAGCGCCAACGATTGGGAAGATGGCAGGGTGATACGCGCCGCCGCGAAGTCGGCTTGCACGGGAAGCTCGCGGCCGCCGCGGTCGACCAGCACGGCCAGCTTGACGCTCGCAGGCCGGCCATAGTCGAACAATTCGTTCAGTACCGCGCGGATGGTTCGTCCCGTGTAAAGCACGTCGTCCAGCAAGATGATGTGCGCGTCGTTCACGTCGAAGTCGAGCTGGGTCTGCTGTCCGGCTCCGGACAATCCGCGCTTGGAAAAATCATCCCGGTGCATGGCCGACGAGATCACGCCCGCTGCGCCCGGCAGCGCCAGCTCTCGGTGCAAGCGCTCCGCGAGCCACGCCCCGCCCGACGTGATGCCGACCAAGCGCGCCTGCGGCTGGCCAAGGGCAGGCAAGCCGCGGACCAGTTCGCCGTAGAGCGCTTCGGCGTCCAACGTCAGAGTACTCACGACAGGCTCCTTAGGAATTGTTCAAGGATCACGCACGCAGCGCCTGCGTCCGCGTCGCGTGCGCCTGCCGCTAGCGCCTCAGTGGTGCTGTAACGCTCGTCCACCTCATACACCGGCAGTTTGACCCGTGCGCGCAGTTGGCGCGCGAATTTCTTGGCGCGGGCCGTATTGTCGTGGCTGGCGCCGTCAGGGTGGTAAGGCACGCCCACCACCAGCGCGTCGGGCTGCCAGTCAGTGATGCGCGCTTGTACGGCCACCATGCGCGCCTCGCCTTCCGCTTGGATGGTGGGTTGCGGGGTCGCGCTGCGAAGCATGCGGTTGCCCACCGCCACGCCAGTGCGCTTGAGCCCGAAATCTAAAGCAAGAAAGGTTTGGTAATGGAGGGGGACATCGAGCACCGGGGTGCTCATGCCGTCCTCCGCCGGGCCGTCCCAAGGAGGATGATGCCCCCTCGGGGGGCAGCGCAGTACACGAAGTGACAAGCGTGCGGGCTGACATGAGCGCCGCCGGGCCGCCCCAAGGCGCGAAGGCCCCCTCGGGGGGCAGCGCAGTACACGAAGTGACAAGCGTGGGGGCCCATCACGCATGCCCCGCTTCGGGAGAGATCATCCAGGATTGCAGGCCAAGGAGGGCCAAGGCCTTCTCATAGCGCTGCTCCACGGGCGTATCGAAGATCACGGCGAGGTCGGCGCCGACAGTGAGCCAGCTGTTCTCGGCAAGCTCCGATTCCAGCTGGCCTTCGCCCCAGCGCGAATAGCCCAACGACACCAGAACCTTGCGCGGGCCGGCGCCGGTGGAAAGCGCCTCCAACACGTCCTTGGAGGTCGTCATCTCCAGGCCGCCAGGGATTGTCATAGTGGAAGCGTAGACGGGCTCGCTCGGCCCAGCATCTTTGGCGAACACGGCCTCGTGCAGAACGAACCCCCGCTCGGTCTGTACCGGGCCGCCCTGAAACACGGGCGAACCCGCCAGGTCACCGCGGCCCAGCCGCAATTCGACCTTGTCGAAAAGATGACTCAGGTTGATGTCGCTGGGCTTGTTGATCACCAGGCCCAACGCGCCGCGGGCGCTGTGCTCGCACAGGTAAATGACACTTTTGGCGAATGCCTCGTCCGCCAATCCCGGCATCGCTATCAGGAAGTGATGCGTCAGGTTGATGGGATCGGCATCGGAAGGCATGATCGTCATTTTAGCTTCCGCAAATTTCCGACGGCATGTCTCACCCTTATTCCGCCGGCCTGATGTGGTTTCGGCGAGATTTACGAGCCCACGATAACGCTGGCCTGTACCACGCGCTGAAGGCCTGCCGGCAGGTGCACTGCGCCTTCGTCTTCGACAAGGACATCCTGGACACGCTGCCGCGCCGCGACCGGCGTGTCGAGTTCATCCGCGAGTCCCTGCTCGATCTGGACGAACAATTGCGCGCGCTCGCGGGTAGCGCCGATGCGGGGCTGCTCGTCGTGCACGCAGTGGCCGAGAAGGAGATCCCGGCACTCGCGACTGCCCTGAACGTTCAGGCCGTCTTTGCGAACCATGACTACGAGCCGCAGGCTGTGGCGCGCGACCGCGCTGTGGCCTTCGCACTGGCGGCCACCGGCATCGCATTTCACGCCTACAAGGACCAGGTCATCTTCGAGAAGGCCGAGGTTCTGACCCAGGGGGGAACGCCCTACTCGGTGTTCACACCCTACAAGCGCGCGTGGCTTGCCAAGGTGGACGACTTCTACCTCCGACCCTACGCCGTCAAGGCTTATGCCGCTTCGTTGGCGGCGCGACCACTCGAAATGCGCGCTGGTGTTCCGTCTCTGCAAGAACTGTCCTTTGATTCGACCGACCTGGCTGAACTTCAAGTTCCGACCGGCACGCAGGGCGGGCAGGAATTATTCAATGCATTCCTTCATCGCATCGACCGCTACGACGAGTCACGCGACTTCCCGGCGATCCGGGGGCCCAGCTACCTCAGCGTCCACCTGCGCTTCGGAACGGTGTCCATTCGCGCTTTGGTAGGGGAAGCGCAGCGGCGCGCCGATGCCGGTGGCAAAGGCGCAGCGACATGGCTGTCCGAGTTGATCTGGCGTGACTTCTACTTTCAGATACTCGCCAATTTCCCGCATGTGGCCGATGAACGCGGCAACGGGCGCAGCTTCAAGCGCGACTACGAACGGATCGAGTGGGAAACGAGCGCCGATGCGCAGTTGCTGTTCGCTGCCTGGTGCGAGGGCCGCACGGGGTATCCGTTGGTCGATGCCGCGATGGCACAGCTCCTGCGCAGCGGCTACATGCACAACCGGCTGCGCATGGTGACGGCCAGTTTTCTCACCAAGGACCTGGGCATCGACTGGCGCCGGGGCGAGCGCTACTTTGCGGAAAAACTGATCGACTACGACCTCGCCGCCAACAATGGCGGGTGGCAGTGGGCGGCCTCCACCGGCTGTGATGCGCAGCCATATTTCCGCATCTTCAATCCGGTGAGTCAGAGCCTGAAATTCGATCCAGAGGGTGCCTTCATTCGACGCTACCTGCCGCAACTGGCCGGCTTGCAGGGGAAGGCGTTGCATGCGCCATGGACAGCGACCCCGATTGAACTCGAGCTTGCGGGCGTTCAATGGGACAAGGACTATCCCAAGCCGATCGTGGACCACGACCAGGCGCGGCTGCGAACGCTGCAACGCTACGCCGCGGTTAAAACCGGGAAGTGAAGCGCCGCTTCAGGCGAGCGCGGCGGCGCTGCAATAGTGCTTAACCAGGCTCAGAAGCTCTTCTTCCGAATACGGCTTGCCCAGGTAATGATCAACGCCGAGCTCCATCGCGTGCTCGCGGTGCTTTTCCGCGATGCGCGACGTGATCATGATGATCGGCAGGTCTTTCAGGCGCTGGTCGCCTCGAATGTTGCGCGCCAGGTCGAAGCCGTCCATGCGCGGCATCTCGATGTCAGAGAGCACGACGGTGGGTTTTTCATCGGCCAGCTTTTCGAGCGCCTGCAGGCCGTCCGCTGCCAGCGCCACGCGATACCCTTCGCGCTGCAACAAGCGCTGGGTCACGCGGCGCACGGTGATCGAATCGTCCACCACCAACACCAGCGGTATCTGGGGCGCGACAGGCAACGCCGGTAGCCTCGCGCCGCCGACGGCGCCGTTCTGCTCCAACACGTCGGGCTGCGCATGGTCGGCGCTGAGCTGGCGCGCCTGCTCGCCATAAACCGTCGTCAAGGCCACCGGGTTGTAGATGA